>NZ_JBLRWX010000026.1:0-36950 GCF_047921035.1 Natronococcus sp. | reverse complement strand
GCGACCTGCGGGGCCGCCATCGAGGTGCCGGCCAGCCAGCCGTAGCCGTAGTCGGCACCCAGGTACTCGCCGTCCTCGCCGAACGACGGGATCGCAACCGCGTTGTAGACGTCGTCGTACCGACTGTCACCACCCTGCCCGCCCGGCGCGGCGAGATCGATCGCGCCGACGCCGTGGGTCGTGTACGTCGAGGGCGTGGAGGGAGGAGCGTCGTACTCGCCAGTGTCGGGATCGAACCCGATCGGTCCGGTCGAGCTCGTCGTGATTCCCCCGGCGGTCTCCGAGGAGTCCGTCTCGTCTTTGTTGAACTGAAGACTCTCGCCCCAGTTGCCCGAGGCGTGGGCGTGGAGCGTCCCCTGGCGCCGCGCGTAGTTGCCGACGCGCTGGTGGGCTCGACCCCAGAACTTCCCCCACCCCTCGGTGCGCATCGTCCAGGTCCAGCCCAGGCTGAGGTTGGCGACGTCACAGCCGATCTCGGCGGCGTAGACCAGCGCCGCCAGGACGGTTCCCATGTAGGTATCACCCCAGTACGCGGGCGGGACCTCCGCCCCGTCCCGGCTATCGAGCGAGACACCGAACACGCGCAGGTCGACGAGTTCGGTTCCGGGCGCCGAGCCGACGACCCCCGTTCCGTCGTCGTTCGCGCCGACGATTCCCGCGACGTGCGTGCCGTGAGTTCCGCCGTAGGGCTCGCCGACGCCGTAGCCGTCGTCGGTGAAGTTCTTCGAGTACTCGAGGTCGACCTGGCCCTCGAGAGCCGGATGGCCCGCGGCGATCCCCGTGTCGATGATCGCGACTCGAGTGCCCTCGCCACGAGTATGGTCGTGGGCCTCCGGGATCCCCTGATCCGCCTTGTCCCACTGGTAGTCGGACAGCTCCTCGTCGCCCGTCGCGGTCGACTCCAGCAGTCGCCGTCGAGCCGGTCGGTAGCCGTCGGTCTCGAGCCGGACGTCGGGAGCGAACTCGGCCCCCTGGTCCTCGAGTTCGTCCTCGCTGCTCCGGACGATCAGCAGGTCGACCGGCTCCAGTTCGTGAACGATCTCGACGCGGTCCTCGTCGCGCAGACTCGAGCGATCGACGAGAAACCGGTCGGTCGCTTCCGTCGCCGTCGCGACGGAGCCGAGCGCGAGGGTTCCGAGCGATACGCCGCTTGCCGTGATGAAGGTGCGTCGGTCCATGGTTCGAGCGGTCGGCGACGCGGGTGCCGACTCCTACCGAGTGCAGGTGCGGGCGTTCCGATACGCGTTGCCGTCCATATCTCTATCTGAATAGGTTGACAAAATTTATACCGGAGAGGGAAAATCCATCGCTAACGATCCTCGGTTTAGCGTCGTACTCCGGGGTTGGTAACGCACACTCCTCGAGCGGCCGCGCCGTTCGAGACGAGACGACCGTCGGGGAGACGCGTCGCTACCCGGGTCCGTCCGCTCTCGGCGCCCCACTGACCGGAAACGACGGGGGCGCTACGTCTCCGGGCTCGGCGACTGCACCCGCGAGAGGTAGGACGTCAGGTCCGTCGTCGTCACGATGCCGATGACGCCCTCCTCGTCGTCGACGACGGGGAGGTGGTGGAAGCCGTGTTCGACCATGAGGTCCGCCGCGTCGCGGATCCCCGCCTGGGCGTCGGTCGTGACGACGTCCGTGGTCATGTACCGGGAGACCGAGGTCTCGGCCTTCGGGTGACTCTCGGCGACAATACCGACGAAATCGGTCGTCGTCAGGATCCCCTCGAGCCGGTTCTCCTCGTCGACGACGATGACCGATCCCACGCCGTTGTCGCGCATCACCTGGCCCGCGTCCTCGACGAGCGTCTCCGGCGTCACGGTCTGCAGATCGGTCGACATCACTCGCGCAACGAAAATATCGTCCATACGTGGCGATTGGTACTGTGACCCATAAGGGTTGGCCAACCGGACAACACGTGCCGGTCCGACGGCGCAAATTTAAGTACGGAATCGAACATAGTCGGTACCGTTGATGCCTTCGCCGCCCAGTCTCTCCGGTACCTGCAAACTCCTCCCCGGTCCCGAGAGCGACCCGCTCGCGGCCGCCGCCGAACTGTACGCGGAGCTGGCCGCACGCCACGGGGACCGGAACGTCCTCGTGCTCAAGCGACACCCGACGGGTCTCGAGCGTCTCGCCGAGACGCTCGGCACCGACGACGCGCCCCGCTCGCCCCGCGTCGAGTCCCTGCCGGAACACGCCTCGAAGACGATCGAGGCGTACGATCCGACCCTCGACCGCCTCGAGTACGAGGAGCGAATCGAGCTGATCTCGCTGGTGATCGACGGCGCCAGCCGCGACGTTCCCGACTACCTCGAGCGCGCGGCCGACCGCGACGGGTTCGCCCGCGACGTCGGTCAGCTACTGTTGGGCGCGACCCGCCAGCGGCTCCGGCTCGCCGACCTCGAGGACCCCCACGACTGTCTGGCCTTCCTGTACGCGGTGAACGACCGGTTCCACGAGGTGCTCGAGCGGCGAGGGTACGTCGAGCGGGCCGACGTGGTCCCGCGGGCGGTCTCGCTGCTCGAGGACGACGCCGACGGCGTTCGCGGCCGGGTCACCGACTCCTTCGACGCCGTCCTTGCCGTCGAGTTCGAGGAGTTCCGCCGGCTCGATCGGCGGTACCTCGCCGCCCTCTCCGGTGACGCCGAACTGGTCTGTCTCGGCCAACGCCACGCCAGCGTCGAACGGACCGGGATCGAGCCCGGAACCGTCGAGTCGATCGCCAGGGAAGGCGGCCTCGAGATCGAATCCCTCGAGCCCGCCGACGCCAGCACGTCTCCCCACCGTGCGATCACGCGGTTTCTCGCGACCGGCGAGGCCGACGGGGAGGGATGCGCCGAACGGATCCGAACCCGCACCGCCCGCGAGCAGGTCCGGGCCGTCGCCCGGGAGATCCAGGCCCTTCGGGACCGCCACGGGTGGTCCTACGACGAGGTCGCGGTCGCGGTCCCCCGGGTCGAACGCGTCCCCGAGACCAGACGCCGGCTCCGCGAGGCCGGGATCCCGACGGCGACGATCGGCACGCCCTCGCTCGCGGAGGACCCCGTCGTCAACGAGCTCTACGCGTTCGTCACGCTCCAGGCCCGTCGGGAGCGCGGCGCGCTCTCACTCGAGGACGAAAGCGACGCCGCGACCCGGCTCCGCGCTCGGGTCCCCGAGTTCGATCGGTCGCTGCTCGGGGCCTGCGCGGACTCGAGTGTCGAAGCCTCCCTCGAGCGCTGGATCGAGCGCACGGACCTCAAGGGACGAATCGCCCGCCAGGAATCCTGGGTCGACGCCCGCGAGGAGTTCGCGAGCGTCGAACGCGTACTCGAGATCGCCGCGTTCGTCGAGGAGACGGACCTGGTCGGCCCCGACTGGCGGGGGCTCCGCCGGATGCTCCGCCGAACGATCCGGTACGACGCCCCCTACGTCCACGCGGTCGAGACCCGCCCGCCGACCGGGGGCGTCGCCGTCTGTGCGGCCGACGACCTGAAGTACGACTCCCGGGAGGCCGTCTTCCTGCTCGACCTTCTCGACGACCACTACCCCGGCGACGGACACCTCACGCGGCTGTTCCCGCGGGCGTGGCTCGAGTCGATGCCGAACTACCCAGCGGTAACGAACCCGACCCCGGAGACCGTCGCAGAGACGTTCGCGCCGGTCGCCGACGCGAGCGAGGTGACCGACCCCTTCGGGACCTACCACGCCCAGCGCTCGCGGCGTCGACTCGCGCTGGCCTCCCGCGCGGCCCGGTCGCGGCTGTACTGCTGTTCGTACGAACGGGGTTCGGGCGGGCTCCGACGAACACACGAGGAGTCGCGGTACCTGCAGCTCGTCGCCGACGCGCCGGGGCTCGCCCTCGAGGACGTCGGCGCCGACGGGGCGCGGATTCGCGGCGAGGCGGCCGCGACCGAGGCCCTGCTCGCACAGCCCCGCGGGGAACTCGAGCGCGTCCTCCGGGAGGCGAGCACCGGCGGCCGGGCCGACCTCGGCGAGACCGAGGAACTGTTCGAGGAGATCGCCCTGCTGCTCGCGGAAGACGAGCTCCATCCCGTACTCGCGGAGGCGATCCGCTCGCAGTTCGAGTTCGCGGCCGGCGAGGTGGTCCGCGGTGAGTGAGCCGCCGACGCTGTCGGCGGACGGACTCGAGACGTACCTGCACTGTCCACGGCGGTACGAGTTCGCCCACGTCCACGGGCTCGAGGCCGAGGACGACGACAGTTCACGGGATCGGGTCGACCTCCTTCGGGAGGCGATCTGCGAGGCGCTTCGATCGGGTGCGACCGACCGGGAGCGCCTCGAGGCGATCGCGGCGGAGCGGCTCTCGGAGCTGTGGGCCGTCCACGACGAGCCGTTCCACTCGCGGACCCAGCGGGACCACGAGCGAGCGGTTCTGGAAGCGGTCCTCGAGGCGTACCTCGAGGAGCCCGGTGCCGACCACGCGGCCGGCATCGATCGGCTCGAGGCGTCCGCGAGCGAACTCGTCGGTCCCGCGCTTCCGCTCGCGAGCGCGCGTTCGCTGCCCGCGGAAGACGGTCCCGATCGCGTACGGATCGACGCCGACGTCGACTACGTCACCCTCGAGGGGGCGAGCCTCGTCGGGGTGCGCTTCGTCCCGACGCTCGCGCCGCTGGGACTGCTGCGCTACCGCTCGGACTGGGAGGGCGACGTCGCCGCGCTGTTCGTCGACCACTTCGATTCCGGCGAGGTCTTCGAGCCCCGGGCGGTCGGCGCCCTCTTCGAGACGAGCGTCGTCGTCGACGGACTCCGCCGGCTCCGGGACCGGCTCGGGCTCGAGGCGAAGACCTGCCGATACGTGCAGGTCCCCCTCGCCGATCGGAACCGAACCGCGGTCAACTGGGTCCAAGACACCGTCGACGCGACCGTCGAACCCACCGACCTCACCGACGTCTACGTCGACCACCACACCTACGCGATGACGCACGAACACCGCAACGAGACGGTCGCCTCGCGGCTCGTCGACGTCGCGAGCGACGTCCTCGCGGAGTCGTTCGATCCGGCTCCGCGGTGGGACGAGATCGCAACCGAGTCCTGTCCCGACTGCGGCTACGCCGTGGGCTGCCAGGACCGCCTCGCCGCGGAGGTGCGCTTCGATGGATAGCTCGGGTCCGCTCGAGGACGACCCCGAGACGCTCGAGCCCCGCGGCAGCCAGCGGGCGGTCATCGAGAGCGACCGCGCCTGCACGTCCGTCGACGCGGGCGCCGGAACGGGGAAGACGACGACGATGCTCATGCGCATCGAGCGGGCGATCGAACGGGGCGACGTCGACCCCGAGGACGTGCTCGTCGTCACCTTCGCAAACGAGGCCGCCGCGAGCATCCGCGAGGCCGTCGCCGACCGGCTCGAGCCCGACGTCGCGGCCGCGATCACCGTCTCGACGTACCACTCGCTGTGTCACCGGCTGGTCCGGGAGTACGCCTACTACCTCGGCTACTCCCCCGAGTTCGAGATGGTGACCGAACGGAAGCGCCGCCGGATCGTCGGCCGACTCCTCGCCGAGCGGGAGTACGCGTTCGCGGCCACCCGGGTCGGCGACGGTTCCCCGGCCGACCTGGCCGACGCGGTCGACCGCTTCGTGGCGACGATGAGTCAGGAGGACGTCACCCCCGACGATCTCCGGGCACAGCTTCCTGAAACCCGAACCCTCGAGCTCTGCCAGGAGTTCGTCCACTGGCTCGAGCGCCGGGCCGAGACGGAGCTCTCCTTCGACAACGAGGCGCTGCGGTACTTCAACCGGGAGGAACACCTCGAGGCGGCCCACGAGGGGCTCGTCGAGTACGGCACGCTCATCAGCTACTGCCGGGAGAAGATCGCCGAGGCGCCCGCGGCGTTCCGCGAGGACGACGTCGTCCGGGATATCGACGCCTACCTGCGGATCCTCCAGCGGTGCGTGACCAACGCCTACGAGGCCCTCGACCTCGACGACCCGACGACGAAACAGCTGCCGCGAGTGCTGTTCGGCAACCGGATCGGCGGTACGGGAACCGAACGGATCGAGCAGACCCCGTTCGGCCGGCTGAAACACTACGTCGAGTTCCTCCGGCTGGCCCGCCACTACACCGAGGTGTACGCCGACTACCACGCGACCCTCGAGCGCGAGCGCGCGTTCGACTTCGACGAGCTGGTTCGCACCGCGACCGACCTGCTCGCCGACGACGCCGTCGCCGACGAGATCACCGGCCAGTGGGAGCAGGTCTACTGCGACGAGTTCCAGGACACCGACGCGACGCAGTTCGAACTCATCACCGAACTCACCGACGGACCCGACCGACCCGGCCTGCTCGCGATCGGGGACAAGGACCAGGCGATCTACGGCTGGCGGGGCACCGACCGCCGGGGACTCGACAGACTCGCCGAGCGCTACGACGACCACGCGGGGATCGAACTCGAACTCAACTTCCGGTCGCGCCAGGAGATCCTCGAGCTGACGAACCGCTGTGCGTACGCCGACGGCTCGAAGACGCTCCGCGAGGACGGCCGCGAGCCCGGCACCTACGAGCGCGAGGACCCCCCGGACCGGATCGTCAAAGTCGAGAGCGACGAGATCGACGACCCGACGGCCGAGCAGGTCGCGACGGCCGTCTCGCGGCTGCTCAACGGCGCCTGCGAGAACGTTCCCGCACGATCGCTCGAGGATATCGCCGTGATCGTCCGGACCAACCGCCACGCCCGGCTGGTCGCCGACGAGCTTCGGAATCGCCAGATCCCCCACGAGATCTCGGGCTCGCCCCGGGGCGAGATCTCCCCCGGAATCCGGACGCTGCTGTCGTACCTCCGGGTGCTGGTCGAGCCCGACGCCGACGTCCACCTTCGCCGGGTGTTGCTCTACCGCTACCGGCTCCCGGAGGCCGACCTCGCGACCCTCCAGGGACGGTCGGGATCGCTGTACGACGCCGTCTTCGAGGTCGACGCCGCCGACCTCGAGGCGACGACCCGGCTCGAGCGCGCCCGGACCCACCTCGAGCGCCTCGCGACGCTGCGGGACGTCTATCCGCTGTCGGGACTGCTCGCACGGCTCCGGGAGCTCACTCGCCTCGAGTGGTTCCTCACGAGCGAGGAGCGCCGTCAGCTCGAGCGGATCGACCGCTTCGTCGAGCGCTACGACGCCGAGAGCGTGGTCCGAACCCTCTCGACGGAGTTCGTCGACGCGCTCGAGGCGACGCTTCGGGGCGGAAGCTCCGAACGGAGCCGCGGAACCCACTCCAGCGACCGTATCGACGTGATGACGGTCCACCAGGCGAAGGGCCTGGAGTTCGACACCGTCCTCGTCCCCTACCTCTCCGACGAGGAGTGGTGTGTCGAGCACGACTACGCCCGTCGCGCCCGCACCCGGCTGCTCGCGGCGACGCTCGAGGACGACGTCGCCTCGCCGCTGTGTGCCGACATCGCCGCGGAAACGGTCGGCGAGGAGTGGCGAGTACTCCACGTCGCGCTCACGCGGGCGGCGAACCACCTGTTCGTCTTCGGAAGCGAGTACGACTACGACGGCGACGAGGGCGAGCTGGCGGTCTCCACCGCGGACGCCTGTCTCGATCCCGCCATCGAGTGGTCGGTCGCCGGCGAGCGCATGGAGCTGTGGTCGACCCTGACAGAGAGCTTCGAGTCCGTCCGGGGGAGCTATCCCCGTACCGTGGTCGACCGCACCGACGAACTCGCCGTCGCGGCCGACGAGCGCCCGGGGACGATCACCTACTACGCCGGCTACGAGGACCGATCGGTCGAACCCCTCGAGACGCGAGAGGCGATCGAGACCGTCCACGAACTCGGTCGGCTGCTGCGGACCGGAACGCTGCTTCCGGCGGCCGACGCCTCGAGCGGGGAGTCGTCGATCCGGGCGCCGGGCGAGCGACGGGCCGGGGCGCTGACGGCCGAGACGAGCCGGTTCCCGGTCGAGGCGCTCTCCGGCGACGGCCGGCTCCCGATCGCGATGCGCCACAGCTACACGGCCATGGAGAGCTACGAGGCCTGCTCGCGGAAACACTACCTCGAGCACGTCGTGCGAGCGATCGACGATCCGGCGGCCGGCGAAGGGGGGGAGAACGCACCGTCCTCGCGGGTCGTCGGCTCGGTGTTCCACGACGTCGCCGAGGAGGCGTTCCACCGCGAGTACGAGACGCGGGCCGACTGGCGCGAGGCCGCCGTCCGCCAGCTGACCGCCCGGGACCTGCTCGAGCACCGCGAGGCGGTGCTGGCCTGTATCGATCGCTACTTCGAGGCGACCGCGCCGGGGGTCGACTCGCCGGTCGCCGACTGGGAGACGCTCGCGGCGGAGCTGCCGTTCGCCCTCACCGACGTCGTCGGGATCGACGGCGACGTCGTCGGCTACGTCGACACGATCCGGCGGCTGCCCGACACCGCGGGCGGCGGGCTCGCCGTCCTCGACTACAAGGCGACCGCGAGCCGAATCGACCCCGGAACGGCGACCCAGCTCGCGCTGTACGCCCGCGCCTGCGACCGGCGGTTCGACGACCCCATCGCGGCCGTCGGCTACGTCTACGTCGGCGACGTCGACGGTCCGCGAGTCGAGCTACTCGAGCCCGAGGCGCTGCCGTCCTGGGAATCGGTCCGCGAGACCCTCGAGGGCGTCGACGACCCCTCCTACCGGGAGACGACGCCCGGGGAGCACTGTCGGTACTGCGCCCACCGGTCGCTGGGCTGTGCGCCCGCGGCGTACGCGCCCGACGTCGCCGCGGACGACGACTGACGCGATACCGAACGCGTTTATCCCGTTCCGGACGAACCCGCGCCCATGATCGAGGCGACGCTGTGTTTTCCCCTCCGGGACGCCGGCGGGACCGACGAGGTGCTCCTGATCGAGAAGCGACGCGGACTCGGCGAGGGCTGGTACAACGGTCCGGGCGGCAAACTCGAGGGCGAGGAGACGCCCCGGGAGTGTGCCGTCCGGGAAACCGACGAGGAGGTCGGCCTCGAGATCGATCCCGCCGACCTCGAGAAGGCGGGCGAACTCGACTTTCGCCTCGACGGCGATCGCCACACCTTCTGCCACGTGTTTCGCACCCGCCAGTTCGCGGGCGAGCCCCGCCCCTCCGAGGAGGCCCGTCCGGAGTGGTTCGCGCTCGAGGACGTCCCCTACGATCGGATGTGGGAGGACGACCGCCTCTGGCTGCCCGCCGTGCTCGAGGGCGAGACGGTCGCCGGCGAGTTCCGGTTCGTCGGCGGCGAACCGCTCGACGAGGCCGAGTTCGCGGGCCACGACCTCGAGCGGGGCGTCGCGTTCGACGGGACCGAGCGCTCCCGGTAGACGCCGCTTCGATCGAATCCCGGCATTGTATCGCAACGGCAACCCACTTTCGACGCCGACGGGTAGCACGACCGATCACGATGATTGACGGAACCCGTCGACGACTGCTCTCGGTCGCGGCCGCCGGAGCGGTCGGCGCGATCGCCGGCTGTGCGGAAGGTGACGAAGAGGAAGGCGAGGGCGACGAGGACCTCGAGGACGCGCCGCCCGACGAGACCGAACAGGAAGACGACGAGGACGCGACCGACGAGGTCGGCGAACGGGACGACAACGGCGATATCGAGGAGAACGGCGGCGAAACCGGCGACATCGAGGAAACTGACGAGGACGACGAAGACGAGGAGACAGACGACGAGGCGGACGAGGACGACAGTCTCGGCGACTGAGCCGATTCGGTAGCGCTGCCGGCGATCGGTAGCCGGCGCTCGCCGGTGGAAGTTCTCGCGGTCGGTTACGAGTTGCCTCGAGCGGTGCTACGGCGGAGGCGACCGCTGAAGGGACCGGTCGCTGTCCCGATATTTCGATAGCAACCTCAAAGACCGGCAGCGAGATCGAAGAGACGGACGAGTAGGGAGCGGTCGACGGATCGCCGATCGTTCCCCTCTGGCGACTACGGTTTCAACAGGACCTTCCCGGAGCTCTTGCGATCCTCGATGTACCGGTGGGCGTCGGCGGCCTCCTCGAGCGGGAACGACTCGCCGACGATGACCTCGAGGTCGCCGCTCGCGAGCCCCTCCGTCAGGTCGGGGACGGCCTGCATGATCCGACTCGGATCGTGCATCGCGGCCTGACCGAGGTGGAAGCCGCGGACGCTCTTGTTCTCGAAGAGGAGTCGGCGGTTCTCCGCACTCGCGGGCTCGCCGCTGGCCACGCCGAAGGTGACCATGCGGCCGAAGTGTGCCATCGCGTCGAGGCTGCGCTCGAAGACGTCGCCGCCGACCGACTCGAGGACGAGGTCGACGCCCGCGCCGTCGGTCTCCTCGTCGACGGTCTCGCGGAAGTCGGTCTCGGTGTACTGGATCGGATGATCGCAGCCCAGGTCGGCCGCGAGCTCGAGTTTCTCCTCGCTGCTCGCGGTGCCGAACACCTCCGCGCCGGCGTTCGATGCCAGCTGGACGGCCGCGGTACCGACCCCGCCCGCGGCGGCCTGGATCAGCACCGACTCGCCGTCCTCGAGTTCGCCCCACTCGAACAGACAGGAGTGGGCGGTGAGAAACTGGACGGGGAAGCCGGCGGCCTCCTCGAAGCTCATCCCCTCCGGGATCGGAAACAGCATCTGAGCGTTCGCGGTGGCGTACTCCGCGTACCCGCCCCGATCGAGCATGGCGACGACCCGGTCGCCCTCGTCCAGATCGACACCCTCTCCGGTCGCGTCGATCGTCCCTGCGGCCTCCATCCCGGGAACGTAGGGCGCCTCGGGACCGCCCGGGTAGACGCCGCGTCGCTGCATGATGTCCGCGAAGTTGATCCCCGCGGTCTCGATCTCGATCCGGACCTCGCCGGCGTCGGGCTCGGGCACGTCCCGATCGACGACCTCGAGTTCGTCGCTGTCGCCGTACTCCGTTACCTCGATGGCCTTCATGGGTTACCAGTCGTAACGAGTGCGTATAAACGTCCGAGAACAGGAAACCGAATGTCGAACGTTTCTTCGTGACCTCGAGCCCTATAGTAACAACTGAAACTGTTTGCACACCGATCCACAGCAGTCGTGCGATCGGGTGCGCACTGACTTTCATACGGATTGCTGTAACGATTTACCGGCGCAACCGCCGCACGGGTCGCGGTTGCGCCGGTAATGACTTACAGTAAACCGTATCAGTGGCTACTATAGCAGTCGTCGGCCAGCGGCTCCGGGTCAGCTGGCGGGTTCGGCTCGCCCGGTGGGTCGGGGTCCGCGGAACCGCTCTTCCTGGGGCCGTACATGACCCACCCCTCGGCGGGGACGGTGAGCTCGACCGTGCAGTCGGGACCGGTCGTGACGTTTGTGCCGTCGCCGGCGTGATCGACCAGCGGCTCGGTCCGCCAGTCGGTCTCGACGGTCACCGTGCGATCCTCGTCGGCGGTGTTGATCCCGGCCAGCAGGTTCCCCTCGCGCTCGAAGACGTAGACGTCCTCGTCGACGTGGCGGTCGATCACCGCTCCCTCGGCGAGAGATCGGGAGACCTCGACGAGCGCCCGGAGGTCGTCGTCCTCGAGCTCCGGGCGCTGTTCGGCACCGCCCCGATAGAGCATGGGCATCCCGGCGTAGGCGAGGACGAACGCCTCGGCGAGTTCGACCGCCCGGCCCTCGGGCTCGTTAGGCTCGACCTCGGGGCCGGTCGTGTCGTGGTTCTGGACGAACGTGACGGCGGCCTCGGGACGTTCGTGGACGACGCCTCGCGCTTCCTCCCGAGAGAGCGCTTCCATGCTGCCGCCCTCGAAGGCCTCCATAATCGCGTCGTACAGCGGGAAGTCGAAGACGGTCATCCCGGTGTCGGCGAACTCGAGCAGGTGATCGACGTCCTCTTCTTCCCAGACCTCGCCGACCCGCCAGAGGCCGAGCTCGTCGGCCAGGGGATTGATGTGCTCCCGAAAGTACCACGGCCAGACGTGGGCCGCGGCGTCGATCCGCAGGCCGTCGGCACCGAGGTCGGCGATCTTCCGGAGGTAGGCCTCGTGAGCCGCCTGGACCTCGGGGTGTTCGACGTCCAGCGAGGGGAGGTCGAGGAGGTCACACTCGTACATCTCCGCCTCCTCGCCCTCGAGTTCGCAGTCCCCGAGCGTGCCGTAGTCGTGGAAGTGCTCGTCGGGGTCGAACTGCGGGTACTCGACCTCGCCGTCGGGGCCATCGGGGTTGGCCATGTGGTTCAGAACGACGTCGACGATGACGTCGATGTCGTGCTCGTGGGCGGTCTCGATCAGCGAGGCGAGTTCGTCCTCGGTGCCGTGGGCGGAGTCGAAGTCGCGCAGGTCGACCGGTTGGTAGCCCAACGGCGGGTGGGGATCCCGCTCGCGGCCGTAGACGGACTCCTCGCCTTCGCCGTCGTAGAATCCCTCCTGGTCCTCGTAGGTTAGATCCTCCCAGCTCAGCTTCGAGACGGCGGGCTGGGGGATCCAGATCGCGCTCACTCCGAGGTCGGCGACGCGCTCGAGGTCGGCCTCGATCTCGGTCCACTCGCGGTGGAAGTACTGGTAGCCGACGCCGTCCTCGGGGGCCGTCGCTCCCTCGGAGCGGGCGGGCGCACTGGTCGTGCCGATCGTCACGCCGCCGAGTGCGACCGCGCCGACGGCGGCGCTCGAGCGCAGGACGCTCCGTCGGTCGATACCCGCCGAATCGCCGGTGTGGCTGTGATTCCGTGGCATTCGTCCCCGAGTATAATCTATGGTGTAATAATACATAACGATTTTAATCCGATTTCGAACGATAGTTATCAACAGCCGAAATACTTCGTCGAACGAATAGGCACGGACGAACGAACACCGACACGAGCGGTGGCGGGCGCCCGCCAAACAGGATCCATTTATTGTTCCGGTCACGAAGGTGGCGGTATGAGCGACGAGAGTCAAGAGCTCGGGATCACCGAGACGAAATCGCACAAGCCCGGCGAGTGGTACGCCGAGGTCGTCCAGAAAGCGAATCTCGCCGACTACGCCCCGATGGGCGGTTTCATCGTCACGAAACCGCGCGGGTACGCGATCTGGGAGGGGATCCAGGACGCGCTCGACAGCCGGTTCAAGGAAACCGGCGTCGACAACGTCTACTTCCCGCTGTTCATCCCCGAGAGCTTCCTCGAGCGCGAGAAGGACGTCGTCGAGGGGTTCGACCCCGAAGTCGCCTGGGTCACCCACGGCGGCCACGAGGAACTCGAGGAGCGACTCGCCGTCCGTCCCACCAGCGAGTCGATCATCGCGCCGTTCATGGCCGACTGGACCCGCAGCCACCGCGACCTGCCGCTGCGAATCAACCAGTGGTGTTCCGTCGTTCGGTGGGAGGCCACCGAGACGAAGCCGTTCTTCCGGACGAAGGAGTTCATGTGGCAGGAGGGCCACACCGCCCACGCCGACGACGAGGGCGCCTGGGCGGAGGTCTGGACCCGCCTCGACCAGTACGAGGAGGTCTACGAGGACGTGCTCGCGATCCCGGTACTTCGGGGCAAGAAGCCCGAGCACGACAAGTTCCCCGGCGCGGACACGACGACGACCGTCGAGGCGCTGATGCCCGACGGGAAGTCGGTTCAGGGCGCGACGAGCCACAACCTCGGCCAGTCGTTCGCGGAGGCGTTCGACATCACCTTCGCCGACGAGGACGAGGAGGAACAGACCGCCTACACGACCTCCTGGGGGCTGTCCTGGCGCGCGATCGGCGCCCTGATCATGACCCACTCCGACGACCAGGGGCTCGTGCTCCCGCCGACGATCGCGCCGACCCAGGTCGCGATCGTCCCGATCTGGCAGGCCGACACCAAGGAGGACGTCCTCGAGTACTCTCGGGAGATCGCCGACGAGCTCGAGGAGGCCGGCGTCCGCGTCGAACTCGACGACCGCGACGAGCGCAACCCCGGGTTCAAGTTCAACGAACACGAGCTAAACGGCGTTCCCCTGCGACTGGAGATCGGCCCCAACGAGGCCGACGACGGCGAGGTGACGCTGGTCCACCGCCCGGACAGCGAGAAGGACGTCGCCGACCGCGAGGGGATCGTCGACACCGTCGAGGACCACCTCGACGAGATCTTCGACAAGCTGTACGAGACGGCCGAGGAGAACCTCGCGGAGAACGTCCGCGAGGCCCACAGCCCGGAGGACATCCTCGGAACGATCGGCAAGCACGGCGGCTACGTCAAAACGCCGTGGTGTGGCGACCAGGCCTGCGAGGAGGCGATCAAGGAGAAGATCGCGGCCGAGATCGTCATGCAGCCCCTCGAGGACGAGGGGGGTCAGTCCGCGGGTGAGGTCGTCGAACCTGACGAAGACGAGTGTGGCGTCTGCGGGGAGCCCGCCGACGAGATCGCGTACTTCGCGAAGAGCTACTGAGCCGGCCCGCCTATCGGGGCCGATCGGTCGCTCGAGGCCGTAAACCGGCCCCGTCACCGGTGTGGGTCCCACGGCCTACCTAACTCTTTAACCAAATAGTGCTTATCTACCGGGAACGATGTACGAGTGTGGTGTTCACTCTGGTGGGTGAACACTACGTGCCTCTGACACCTTTCCGTACCGCTTCGCCGACCAGCCCCGCGTGCCGATCGACTGCCACCCCGGGATCCTCCCGTGATCTACAGTATAAATCATCCGATTAGACCTTATATCTCCTCATATGTGTATATAATACACTTAGCCATTATGGGGTAGCCTCTTATGGGAGATCTCCAAAGGAGGGTGCATGTCACAGCCACACACTTCGAACACCGATCGGTCTCCGGGGCTCGCCGATCCGGCGGACGAACGATCGAACTGCGGTGTCGGCGTCGTCATGGATCTCGACGGTGCGGGCGGTCACGATGTCGTCGCCGACGGACTCGATCTTCTCGTTAACCTCGAGCACCGCGGGACGACCGGCGCTGAGAAGGATACCGGCGACGGCGCCGGCATCATGCTCCAGCGACCGGATGCCTTTTTTGCCGACGTTCTCGACGCGGATCTCCCCGACACCTACGCCGTCGGCTCGCTCTTCTTCCCGGCCGACGAGACGGCCCGCGAGGAACTCGCGGAAATCGTCGAGGGCGCCCTCGCCGACTACGACCTCGAGGTTCTCGAGTGGCGCGACGTGCCGACCGACAACGCCGACCTCGGCCAGACTGCGCTCGATTCGGAACCCGACGTCTGGCAGGTCGCCGTCGCCCCCGCCGACGACGTCTCCGGCGACGCCTTCGACCGACGGCTGTACGTCGCCCGGCGCGCCCTCGAGAACGCGGTCGCGAACGCCGACGTCGAGAACAAGGAACGCTTCTACGTCTGCTCGCTCGACTCGAAGACGGTCGTCTACAAGGGCCTGCTCAAGGGCGAGCAGGTCGCCTCCTACTACGAGGATCTGACCGACGACCGCCTCGAGTCGACGTTCGCGATGGTCCACGAGCGCTTCTCGACGAACACGCTCGGCGCCTGGCATCTCGCCCATCCCTACCGCAACATCATCCACAACGGCGAGTTCAACACGATTCGAGGGAACATCAACTGGATGCGCGCCCGGGAGACGGACCTCGAGAGCGAGGTCTTGGAGGATCTCGAGGCCGTCAAGCCCATCATCGACGACCCCGACCAGTCCGACACCGCGAGCGTCGACAACGCCCTCGAACTCCTCATGCAGGACGGCCGCGACCTCGAGCACGCGCTGCGGATGCTCGTTCCCGAGGCCTGGCGCGGCGACGAGTCGATGGATCAGGGCCGCAAGGACTGGTACGACTTCCACGCCTCGCTGGTCGAACCGTGGGACGGCCCCGCCCTGGTCGCCGCAACCGACGGCGAACGCGTCGGCGCCGTCCTCGACCGCAACGGACTGCGACCGTGTCGGTACGACGTGACGACCGACAACAGGCTGATCATGGCCAGCGAGGCCGGCGCGCTCGAGACCGATCCCTCGGAGATCGCCGAGCGCGGTCGCCTCCAGCCCGGACAGCTGTTCCTCGCCGATCCCGAGGAGGGACGGGTCATCCCCGACGACGAGGTCTTCGAGGACCTGACCGACGACCGCTACGGCGAGTGGGTCGAGCGGGAACAGGTCGGTCTCGACGACATCGTCACGACCGGCGACAGCTCGCCTCGGCGGCCGGTCGCCGCGCTTCGGGACCAGCAGGCGGCCTTCGGCTACACGCACGACGAACTCGAGAACATGATCGAGCCGATGACCCAGAAGGGGAAAGACCCCGTCGGCTCGATGGGCGACGACACGCCGCTGTCCGTCCTGACGGAGTTCAACCGCCCGCTCTTTACGTACTTCAAGCAGCTGTTCGCGCAGGTCACCAACCCGCCGCTGGACTACATCCGCGAGGAGCTCGTCACCTCGATGGAGAGTCGGCTGGGCTACCAGCGCAACCTCCTCGAGGAGTCGCCCGAACACGCCCGTCAGCTCGTGCTCGACTCGCCGATCCTCACGGACGCCGAACTCGAGTCGATCCGCGACTGCTCGGCCAACGGCATTACGGCGGCGACGATCGACATCACCTACGAACTCGAGAGCGAGGAGCCGGGAGCGGACCTCGAGGCCGCCATCGAGCGCGTCCGCGAGGACGCCGTCGACGCGATCGAATCGGGCCACGACGTGCTGATCCTTTCGGATCGCGGCGTCGACGCCGATCGCGCGGCGATTCCGAGCCTGCTCGCGACCGGGGGCGTCCACCACCACCTCGTTCGCAACGGGCTTCGCAACCACGTCGGCCTCGTCGTCGAGTCCGCCGACCCCCGGACCGTCCACCACTTCGCGACGCTGGTCGGCTACGGCGCGGGCGCGGTCAACCCGTACCTGGCCTACCAGACGATCGCGGACATCACGGCGGGGCCGGACGGCGCGGAGACCGAACTCGCGATCGACGCCTACGTCGACGCCGTCGAGGACGGTCTGCTGAAGATCATGGCCAAGATGGGGATCTCGACGGTCGAGAGCTACCAGGGCGCCCAGATCTTCGAGGCCGTCGGCCTCGACGGCGACCTCGTCGCCGACTACTTCGAGGGCACCGAGAACCGGACCGAGGGCGTCGGGCTCGCCGAACTCGAAGCCGATGTCCGCGAGCGCCACGAGAAGGCCTTCGGCAGCGAGGAGTCGAAACTCGACCGCCAGGGCGAGTTCGAACACCGCTCGAGCGGGATCCACCACCAGTGGAACCCCGACACCGTCGGCGCGCTCCAGCAGTCGGTCCGAGCGAACGACTACGAGCGGTACCAGGAGTTCGCCGCCCAGATCAACGACCAACAGCAGAACCTCCAGACCCTGCGGGGCCTGCTCGAGTTCGACTCCGATCGGGAGTCGATCCCGCTCGAGGACGTCGAACCGATCGCCGAGATCGTCGAGCGGTTCTCGACGGCTGCGATGAGCCTCGGGAGCCTCTCGCCGGAGGCCCACGAGAACAACTCGATCGCGATGAACCGCATCGGCGGCAAGTCGAACTCCGGCGAAGGCGGCGAACCGCCAGAGCGATTCGACACCGACCGGGAGTGTAACGTCAAACAGGTCGCCTCCGGCCGCTTCGGCGTCACGAGCACCTACCTCTCTTCCGCCGACGAGCTGCAGATCAAGATGGCTCAGGGCTCCAAGCCCGGGGAGGGCGGCCACCTCCCCGGCGAGAAGGTAAACGAGATGATCGCTCACGTCCGCAAGTCGACGCCGGGCGTCGGCCTCATCTCGCCGCCGCCGCTGCACGACATCTACTCGATCGAGGACCTCAAACAGCTGATCTTCGACCTCAAAGCTGCGAACGAGGACGCCGATATCAACGTCAAGCTCGTCAGCGAGGCGGGGATCGGCACCATCGCGGCCGGCGTCGCGAAGGCCAACGCCGACGTCGTCCACATCTCGGGCCACTCCGGCGGCACCGGGGCCTCGCCCCGAACCTCGATCAAGAGCGCCGGCCTTCCCTGGGAGCTCGGCCTCGCCGAGGCCAACCAGATGCTCCGCCAGACCGGCCTGCGCGACCGGATTCGGGTCTCGGCCGATGGCGGGATGAAGACGGGCCGGGACGTCGCTGTCGCCGCCCTGCTGGGCGCCGAGGAGTACGTCTTCGGGACCGCCCCGCTGGTCACCTCCGGCTGCGTGATGGCCCGGCAGTGTCACAAGAACACCTGCCCCGTCGGCGTCGCCACCCAGCGCGAGGACCTTCGCAAGCGGTTCCCCGGCGAGCCCGAGCACGTTATCAATTACATGACGTTCATCGCCCAGGAGCTGCGCGAGATCATGGCCGAACTCGGCTTCGAGACCGTCGACGAGATGATCGGCCGCGTCGAGGTCCTCTCCCAGCGCGAGGACGTCGACCACCCGAAGGCCCGCAACGTCGACCTCTCGGCGGTGCTGGCCGAGCCCGCGGGCGACGTCCGCTACAAGATCCGCGAGCAGGACCACGAACTCGACGACCAGCTCGACCGCGAACTCATCGACGCCGCGAGCGAGGCCATCGAGAAGCAGTCCCCGGTCACGCTCGCGGCCGACGTGACGAACGTCGACCGCGCGGTCGGCGCGATGCTCTCGAACCGCATCACCGACCGCTACGGCGAGCCCGGTCTCCCCGAGGATACCATTACTGTGGACCTCGAGGGAACCGCCGGTCAGAGCTTCGGCGCGTTCCTCGCCAGCGGCGTCTCGATGCACCTCGAGGGGGGCTCCAACGACTACGTCGGCAAGGGGCTCTCGGGCGGGAAGCTCACCGTTCGGACGCCCGACACCGCCGCCTACGACCCGACCGAGAACGTCGCCATCGGCAACGTCGCGCTGTACGGCGCGACCGACGGCCAGCTGTACGTCAACGGCGTCGCCGGCGAGCGCTTCGCGGTTCGCAACTCCGGCGCGAAGGCCGTCGTCGAGGGCGTCGGCGACCACGGCTGCGAGTACATGACCGGCGGCGTCGTCGCCGTCCTCGGCGAGACCGGGAAGAACTTCGCGGCCGGCATGTCCGGCGGCGTCGCCTACGTCTACGACCCCGACGCGGACTTCGCCGACCGCGCCAACACCGGGATGGTCTCGCTGCACGACGACTTAGAGGACGCCGACATCGAGATGCTGCGCCGACTCGTCGAGAACCACGTCGCCTACACGGGCTCCGAGCGGGGTCGCGAGCTGCTCGCGAACTGGGAGCGCACCCTCGAGTCGTTCGTGAAGGTGATGCCCGAAGCTTACCACGAGGCGATCACCGAGCAGGGCAGCGACGACGTTCGCAGCGAACTGCCGGGCGCGCCCGAGACGTCCGCCGACGCCGAGTCGGCCGAGTTCGCCGCGAGCGACGACTGATCCGCGATCCGTTCCTCGTTTTCCCCCTCAGTCGTCGGCGTTCATGTGCGACGTCGCGTAGGCGACCAGCGCGCAGTTGAGCGCGACCAGGGCGCCGCCCAGAAGATACGCGGTCGCCCGTCCGCCGTCTCCCACGCCGGACGCGACGGCCACCAGGGCGCCGACGCCGGCGACGGCCAGCCCGACCGCCAGTAGCCGGTCGAGTCGCGGATCGTAGTCGAACGAAACCGCCTCTCGAATCCGGTCGTCCTCGCGCTCCCGGCGTTTGCGGTACCGTTCGGCATCGGGGTCGTCATTGGGAACCGATCGGAGACCGAACGTCAGCAGGCCGTCGAGGCCGGTACGCGCCTTCGCGACCGTTCCGCAGGTGAACGCGACGAACAGCAGGGCGACGACGGTGATCCCGGAACCGAACGCGGCCGCCGGCACCAGTAGCAACGCGGCGAGGATCGCGACGATCGCCGCGATCCGCTCGGCTCGAGTCGGGACGGGATCCACGGTACGTTCGGCTTTCCTATTATTATACAAGAATTTTCCGCTCACGAAACAGATCGCTCGCCGGCTCGAACCGGAAAACTGCGGACGGGTGACGGTCGCTACTCGCGACCTAACGTGTGGAACTCGTCGTTCGGTCGCATCCCGGCGAACATCGCCAGCCGGTTGCTCAGGTTGTAAAACGCCGTCACCGAGGCGATATCCCACAGCGCTTCCTCGCTAAAGCCGGCCTCGCGTAAGGCCTCGAGATCGGCCTCCTCGACCTCGGTCGGGCGCTCGGTGAGTTTCACGGCGACGTCTAACATCGTCCGGTGGGCGTCGTTGATGTCCGCGGTTCGGTAGTTCGCGACCAGTTGATCGGCCAGCAGCGGATCGTCGGCGTAGATACGCACGAGCGCGCCGTGGGCGACGTTGCAGTAGTAGCAGTGGTTGACGCCCGAGACCGCGACGACGATCATCTCGATCTCCTCGCGCTCGAGGGCGGTGTCCTCGACTAAGGCGTCGTGGTACGCGAAGAAGGCCCGGAAGTGCGACGGCTTGTACGACAGCGCCGAGAACACGTTGGGCGTGAAGCCGGCTCGTTCGGTCTCCTCGACGATCCGCTCCCGCAGATCCTCGGGGAGGTCCCCGTAGTCGGGAACCGGGAATCGCTCCATCGCGTCTGCTCGCAGCTCGGGTTCGGGGTCGTCGTCCATCTCGGACATACGGCCGGCTTTGCGGGCGATCGGTATAGTATGCGGTGTCGCTCCCGCTCAGTCGGCGCTTCGATCAGGCTCGAGGACGCCCCCCGCGTCCGTGGCCGCCTCGAGCAGCCGCTCGAGCCCGGCCGTCTCGAGGAGGTGGGACCCGCAGTCGCAGTCGGAGGCGCCGAACTCGGGGACCGCCTCGCCCGGAAGCGTCTTCGCGAGTTCGCACTCCCGGTCAGCGTCGGGGTATCGGGCGGTCGCGGCGAGGGTCGCCGCCTCGTGGCCGAGCAGGTAGTCGACGTGCCAGTGACGGACGTCGCGCTCGCCGCGGGCCAGTTCGCGATGGCGGTCGAGGCGAGCGAACCCGCCGGGGCCGAACGCGCTGCCGACGTAGGCGTACGTCTCGGCCGCGAACTCGCACTCGCCGAGCGCGCCGACCGCGACGCTGATCGGCCGTTCGACGTCGATCGCAAGGACGTAGGTCCCGCTCATACCGATCGCTACCCCCCACGTCAGGAAAACAACGGCGATCCTACCGCTCGCGATCGACGTCGTTCTCGTCCTCGGTCCAGCCGCCCGACTCGTCGCGGAGCCGATCCTGGTCGTGCTCGAGGCCGCCGCCGGACCGATCTCCCGTCTCGGCGTCGGTCGCGTCCTCGGTGCCTCGATCGCGGTTCGGCCGTTCGTCGTCGGTTCGGTCTGTCATAGTTGAGTGACTCGCGGGCGCTCGCTAGCTGTCGCTCTCCGAACGGGGGTTGGCCGATGAGGCGGATAAGGTCGGGGCGTGTGTTCGCTTGCATGAGACTCACACGCTACCCCCAGCGACCGGCGTCCGTCACCGTTTTCCCCCGAAGCGACGACCGTCGATCATGGACGACGCACTCGTTATCGGCGGTACGCGCTTTATCGGTCGCCACCTCGTCGAGGAACTGCTCGAGCACGGCTACGACGTGACGATCCTCAACCGGGGGAGCCACGAGAACCCCTTCGCCGACGACGACCGCGTCGCCCGCATCGAGGGCGACCGAACGAACGACTCGGCGCTCGAGGCGGCCGCGCTCGAGGTCGACCCCGACGCCGTCTTCGACTGCGTCGCCTACTACCCGAAGGACGTCCAGGCGGCGACCCGGATCTTCGACGACTGCGAGGCCTACGTCTTCGTCTCGAGCGGCGCGGCCTACGGCCGCGAGGAGATCCCCAAGCGGGAGGACGAGACGCCGCTCGCGGACTGCAGCCCGGAGCAGGCGGTCGACGACTCCGGCGCGACCTACGGTCCGCGGAAGGCCGAGGGCGATCGGGCGGTGTTCGCCGCCGCGGAACGCGGGGTCCGGGCCATGGCCGTCCGACCCTGCATCGTCTACGGCCCCCACGACTACACCGAACGACTGGACTTCTGGATCGACCGCGTCAACCGCTTCGATCGGGTCGTCGTCCCCGGCGACGGGACGAACCTCTGGCACCGCGCGTACGTCGAGGACGTCGCCAGCGCCCTGCGGATCGTCGCCGAGCGCGGCGAGGCCGGCGAGGCCTACAACGTCGGCGACAGACGGCTCGTCACGCTCGAGGAGATGGTGAATCTGATCGCCGACCGGTTGGACACCACGGCCGAGGTCGTCACCGCCGGTCCCCGCGAACTCGAGGCGGGCGACATCGAGCCCGCCGATTACGTGCTCTACCGGGAGTATCCCCACGTCCTCTCGACCGCCAAACTCGCGGCCCTGGGCTGGGAGTCGACGCCGATCGACGAGGCGATGGCCCGCTCGATCGAGGACCACCTCGAGAGCGACCGCGACGGCAGCGAACACGAGCCCGACCGCGAGAGCGAGGAGCGCGTACTGGGGATCCTCGACACCTTCTGATACGGATTGCTGTACCGATGTACCGGCGCAACCGCGACCCGTGCGGCGGTTGCGCCGGTACTGACGTACAGTAAACCGTATGATTCCCGACCGCTCCTCGAGGGCCCGTCGCGGTCGTGTCGGCGAGCAACAACACGTATATTCCGCTGGTGACTCAGCTACCGTATGTTCGAGAAGTCGACGTGGATTCGCCTTCCGCGGAACGTCATCGTCGGCCACGACGTGCTGTCGGACGTCGTCGACGCCGTGGACGAACTCCACCTGCAGGGACGGCCGCTGTTCGTGACCAGCCCGACGCCGCGTCGGGTCGCGGCGGAGCCGATCGCGGCCGACTTCGAGGCCGCCGGCGTCGAGCCCGTGGTCGTCACCGTCGAGTCGGCGTCGTTCGACGCCGTCGAGGAGGTCATCGAGACGGCCGAGGCCGAAGACGTCTCCTACCTCGTCGGCATCGGCGGCGGGAAGGCGATCGATATCGCAAAGATGGCCAGCGAACACCTCGGGATGGGCTTTCTCTCGGTGCCGACCGCGGCCAGCCACGACGGGATCGTCAGCAACCGCGGCTCGGTACCCGACGGCGACACCCGCCACAGCGTCGCCGCCGAACCGCCGCTGGCGGTGATCGCCGATACGGGCGTCCTCGCGGAGGCACCCTGGGAGCTGACGACCGCCGGCTGTGCCGACATCATCTCGAACTACACCGCCGTCATGGACTGGCGGCTGGCCCGCCGGCTTCAGAACGTCGAGTACTCCGAGTACGCCGCCGCCCTCTCGGAGATGACCGCCGAGATCCTCGTCGACAACGCCGACCACGTCCGACCCGGCCTCGAGGAGTCGGCCTGGATCGTCACCAAGGCGCTGATGTCCTCGGGCGTCGCGATGAGCATCGCCGGCTCCTCGAGACCCGCCAGCGGCGCCGAGCACCTCTTCTCCCACCAGCTCGATCGGCTCGAGCCCGGCGCCGCCCTGCACGGCCACCAGGTCGGGGTCGGTTCGATCATGACCGCCTACCTCCACGGGGGCGAGCGGGGGATCTGGACCGACATCCGTGACGCCCTGGCGAGCATCGACGCGCCGACGACGGCGGCCGAACTCGGCATCGACGACGAGACCGTCATCGAGGCGCTGACGACCTGCCACGAGATTCGCGACCGCTACACGATCCTGGGGAACGGGATGAACGAGCGGGCCGCTCGAGAGGTCGCGACGAAGACCGGCGTTATCGATTAGAGGCCGCGATCGATCGGCAGCGCGGGCTTCGTGCCGAACACCGAGACCAGCACGGCCACGCAGCCGCTGATCGCGAAGTGGGCCCAGTAGGTCGTCAGCCGGTAGAGGATCGCGGCGGCGGTCGCGACGTCGGCCGGAACCCCGGCGGTCGCGACGAGCAGGCTCGCCAGTACGACCTCGATCCCGCCGCTACCGCCGGGCAGCGGAACGATCCCGCCGAAGGAGGCAAGCGGCGCACAAACGAGCACCAGCGCCAGCGGGACGTCGACCCCGAGCGCGAGCAGTCCGAAGTAGAGGGGTAAGGCGTTGAGTACCCAGCTCGCGACCGCGATCCCGAACGCCACGACGAGCGTTCGTCGGGAGGCCTGGATCGCCTCGAGCGTTCCGAAGAAGCCGTCGATGCGACCCGTGAGACGGCCCTCGACGCTCGAAAGTCGCGGCAAGGCGCCGACGGCTGTCTCACAGCGGGCCGCGAGCCCGAACGAGACTCGCCGTGCGGCGCCGCGATTGAAGACGACGAGCAAGGCGCCGGCGGTCAGCAGGCCGCCGCCGCCGGCGATCGCGAGGCTGCCGACGACGGTATCGATCGAGCCGTCGCCGACGGTGGCGAGGATCACCACGCCGATCCCGGCGAGCACCAGACTGCCGACGAGGTTGAACCCCTCCGCGGCGGCGACGACCGCGAGGTTGTCCTCGAACTCCGAGTCGGAGTCCCGCGCGAGCAGGTAGGCCATGACCGGGGTCCCGGTCGAACGCCCCCACGGGAGGGCGCTGCGGGCGAAATAGCCCGAGAGGTACGCCGTCGCGAACGTCGTCCCGCCGGGCGCGCCGTCGATCGGCGCGAGCAGTCGCTTGACTAGCGCCCCGCGGAGCGCGAGCATCCCGAGACCCGCGACGAGGGCGGCCGCGAGTGAGGCCGGATGCGCCGCTCGCACGTGCTCGAGTACCTCGTTCCAGCCGACCCCGGAGACGAACAGTCCCACGACGCCGACGGCAACGACGAGTCCGGCGACCGCTCGCCGCCACTGCATGGGCGGTCGTACAGGTCCGACGCTAAAAACGTCGGTGAAATCGCAGATCTGAATGTCTCTCTCGAGTGTGTGTTCGGTGTCTCGAGAGGTCGATCGGAGTCGGTGGCTCGGAGCCGAGACTCGCACTGAGGCCACCGTCTGGGCCACGCCGAGTTCGGCCCGCCCGGAACGGTTACCGGCGGTCGCGCTCGAGGATCGTCCCCTCGCCACCGACCGCGACGTCGAGGAAGTCGTCGGTCAGGACGGCGTCCTGTAGCTCGGCGTCGGTGGGTGTCTCGTCGGCTTCCCAGCCGTACAGCCGTCGGGTGGCAGCCGTTGCGCTCCCGCCGACGGCGAGGCCGCGGTCGTTGCGCCGGTCCACTCCGAGGAGTTCCCCGTCGGCTGCGGCCTTCTTGGTCCAGACGGCGCCGTTGTACCGGAACGTCGAACCGTCGCCGCCCGCGGCGTGGACGTCGTCGTCGCTCGCGGCGACGTCGGTGAGCGCGACGCTCCCGCCGTCGATACCGATCTCCGCCCAGCTCTCTCCGGCGTCGTCGCTGCGGTAGATCTTCGAGTTCGTATCGGAGACGTAGACCGTCGAATCGTCGAGGAAGCTCGCTCCCCCAACGCTGGAGCCGCCGCCGGGTTCGACGACGTCGCCCCAGTCGACCGACTCGCCGTCGTACTCGCCGGGAAGCACCTCGCCGGAGCCGTTCGCGAGGACGACCCGCTCCCCGCCCGCGTCGCCGCCGACGGCGACCGCCTCCCAGGTGCTCGTCTTCTCCATCGGCGCGGAGAAGTCCTCGAGTTCGTCGTCGGCGAGGTCGTAGCGGCCGACGACGCCGCTGCCGCCGGCAACCCAGGCGGCGTCGCCGTCGTCGGTCGCCGCGGCGTCGGTTAGCGGGCTCTCGTTACCCGCCGGGCCGGCGTCGACGACGACGTACCACTGGTCGTCCTCCCGGCGGAGCACGCGGCCGCCCTCGCCGGTGGCGACCGGCGAACTCGCGGCCGCGACGCCGTACAGCGCGCTCTCGATCGGGACGTCCGCCGCCGACCACTCCCGGTCGGAGAGGCGCAGCGGCGACACCTCGAGCCCGTTGACCGAGACGTTCAGCTGCGGAAGCGGGCCGCGGGAGACCTCGAAATCGTCGACGCGGCCGTCGAAGGCGAACTCGTGTTCGTCGCCGTTGCCGAGAGTTCCCTCGACGGTGCCGTCTTCGATATCCGCGTCCGCGTCGAGCGCGGCGACCTCGCCGTCGACCTCGAGGGTGTACTCGATCGGTGCGGGGACCTCTTTCGAGAGAGTGATCGTCTGGGGAAGCTCCGTCCCGTCGGGGTAGCTTCCGCGCTCGATCGCGGTCGCGGACGCGCCGACCGCGACGTCGAGGAAGCCGTCGGTGCCGAGCGCCGCCCCCCGGAGGTCGCTCTCGGCGGGCTGTGCCGTTTCCTCCCACGTTCCGTCGTCCGCTCGCTCGTAGGTGATGCCGCTGGCCCCCGCCGCCAGTCCGTCGTCGTCGTCACGGGAGACGGCGAGGACCGTCTCGCCGCCGACGTCGTACTCGTCCCAGCCGATATCGTTGTACTCGTAAATGTACCCGCTCTCGCCGACCGCGGTCGCGTCGCTCTCGCCCGTGGCCGCGACGTCCTCGAGTCCGACGTCGGCGACGTGCACGCCCTCATCGTCCCAGGACTCGCCGCCGTCGGTCGTCTCGTAGACCGATCCCTCGGAGTCGGCGACGAAACCCGCGTCACGCTCGTAGAGCGAGACGCCGGTGATCGTCGTTCCGGCACCCGGTTCGGTTACCGTCCCCCAGTCGACGCCGCCGTCGTCCGCCAGTTCCCCGGGAAGGGTCTCGCCGGAGCCGTTCGCGAGGAGGACTCGCTCCTCGCCCGCGTCGCCGGCGACGTCGAGCGCCTCCCAGGTGCTCGTCTTCTCGGTCGTGCTTCCGTCGTCCTCCTCGACTTCGGGCGCGGAGTGGTCCGTGAGCTGGTGGGCCTCGACGTCGTAGCGGCCGACGACGCCGCTGCCCCCGACGAACCAGACGTGACGGCCGTCGTTGGTAACCGCGATATCGTTCAGCGGGTTCGACTCCGTCGTCGGACCGACCTCGATGATCGGCTCCCAGCCGGTAACCCGGCGAGCGAGGACGACGCCGCCCTCGCCGGCGGCGACCGGCCCGTGGCTCGAGATCGCCGCACTCGAGAGCTCCGCGTCCAGCGGAACGTCGGTTTCGGTCCAACCGTCGTCCGACTCCGCGCTCGCGGGGCCGGCGCCGAGTCCGCCGGCCGCGAGGGCCGCTCCGGTCAGTTTCAGCACGGTGCGACGCGTCGTGGTTCCGTTTTCGGTAGCCATGTTCGAATCGTGGGACGTTCGGTCGGTTTCGTAGCGACGCCTCTCTCGAGTCAGATCGTTCCGGTTTCCGTGGTATTGCGTCTGCGAAAAAGCATAGATGGAAATAAAATAAACGTTCGGCTTGAACGGGAATATCTGTTTGATTATCTAGTGAATTTCGGAAAATTCCCTCACAGCAAAAACAGCTAGCAACACAGTGTTGTATTCTGCTCATAACTGCCTGGGTAAAACTCGGACTATCCTCGAGGGCGTACTCGATGCGATCCGGCGGCGCCGCGACGCGCTCGCGTCGCCCGGGAGAAACGCCGTCTGCAGAACCGCGGTCGCGGGAGGCGTCTCAGACGTGCTCGTCGAGGAAGTCGGCGATCGCCGAGTAGGCCTCGATGCGGTTCTCGAGCTTCGAGAAGCCGTGGCCCTCGTCCTCGAAGATCAGCTTGCGGACCGGAACACCCTGCGCCTCGGCCTGCTCGGCGATCTGTTCGGCTTCCCCGACCGGGACGCGGGGGTCGTTCTCGCCGTGAAGGACGAACAGCGGGGCTGCGATCTGCTCGATGTTGTTGGTCGGCGAGATCTCCTCGAGGAACTCCCGATCCTCGGCGAGGCTGCCGTACTCGGCCTCGCGTAGCTCGCGGCGCCAGTCGCCGGTGTTCTCGAGGAACGTGACGAAGTTGGCGATGCCGACGATGTCGATCCCGGCGGCCCAGAGTTCGGGGTACTCCGTCATCGACGCGAGCACCATAAAGCCGCCGTAGGAGCCGCCCTTGGCGACGATCCGGTCGGGATCGACCGCCTCGTGGCCCTGCAGCCACTCGACGCAGGCGCGGATGTCGGCCACGGAGTCCATCCGCCTCTCGACGTCGTCGAGGGCGGCGTAGTCGGCGCCGTACCCCGCCGATCCCCGGACGTTGGGCTCGAAGTAGGCGTACCCCCGGTCGAGGAAGTACTGTTTGACGCTCGAGAACGACGGCCGGCGCTGGCTCTCGGGACCGCCGTGGATGTCGACGATCACGGGGACGCCCTCGTCGCTCTCGGTTTCGCTCGCCTCGTCCTCGCTGGGGAGCGTGAGGAAGCCGGGCACTTCCAGTCCAGCGTGGGACTCCGACGGAGTCCCACGAGCGGACGGGCTTTGCCCGTCAACGCCGAAGCTCTCGACGTGGACCAGATCGGACTCGTCGAACGTCTCGGGCGGGATCCCGCCAGTCGGCGCCGCGGTCCAGCGCTCGGTCTCGCCCGTCTCGAACTCGACTACGAAGGCGTTCGTGTTGACCGTGTCCCCGGTCGTCGAGATGGCGAACCGCTCGGCGTCGGGATCGAAACTCACGCCGCCGGCGACGCCGCCCGGCAGATCGGGTTCGGGGAAGGTCTCGAACTCGGTCGGCTCGTCGGCGTCGAACTCGCCGACCGTCAGCTCCGTGTAGCCCTCGACGTTCTTCGAGTAGACGAACCGGCCCGTCTCGTCGTCCAGCGCGATGCCGTCGACGTTCCACTCCTCGTCGGCGACGACGGGCTCGAGTTCGCCGCTCTCGCGGGTCGTTTCCCTCCCCGCTCGAGTCTCCGGGGCGCTTTGCGCCCCGCCCTCGAGGTCGAGATGCGCAAGGTAGAGCGTGTCGGCGTCGCCCTCGTCGGTGACGAGGTAGACCCCCTCGCCGTCGGGGCCCCAGCTCGCGCTCTGATACCGGACGTCGCCCTCGTGGGGCGTGAGGTGCTCGAGTGCTCCGGTCTCGAGGTCGAGGACGTACAGGTCCTGATCGAAGTTGGAGTACGCCTGCGAGACGAGCAGTCGGGAGTCGTCGGGGCTCCAGCCCGACAGCGAGAGCCAGCCGTCGCCCTCGTGGACGAGCCGGGCGTCGTCCCCAGTCTCATCGCGGTCCTGCACGTAGATGTCGAACACTGACTCGTCGCGGCGGTTGGAGGCGAACGCGAAGCGGTCGCCGTCGTGACTCCAGCCGCCCCAGCGGTGTTTCGCGTCGGGCATCGCGGTCAGGTTCTCGATCTCGCCGGTGTCGGCGTCGAGCCGGTAGAGCTGGGCTCGCTCGTTGCCGCCCTCGTCCATCCCGAAGATCAGCTCGGGCCGTTCGGGCGACCAGGAGGCGAAGGTGATCCGCTCGTCGTAGAACGTGCGCTGCTCGGGCCACTCGCGGGGCCCCTCGAGCGTCCAGACCTGGGCGACGCCCGTCGTGTCCATCAGGAAGGAGAGTCGCTCGCCGTCGGGACCGAAGGAGGTCCCGTAGGCGCTGCGAACGTTGAGGTAGCGTTCGATGTCGTAGCGTCCCATGAGACGGTGGTACGAACGCGACCCGGTAGTCGTTTCGGTCCCGGAACCCGGCGACCGATCCGGGTAGTCGCCGCCTACGCCCGACGACGCGAGGCCGATCCGTCGGCGTCACCCTCGTGCGCCGGCCGACCGGAGGTTTGCGGTGCTTAACAATACCGACCGGGGTGCGTACGTCGGGTACGATGCCGGGAACGCGCGGGTACGACCGGAAGCCGGACGGAGGATCCGTCGGAGCGGTGCTCGTCACGGCGGTCGCCGTCCTCGTCGTCTTCGGGATGACGATCGCCGGCGTTACCCTGGGGCTCGGACTCAGCGGCGACGCCTCGAGCGCCGAGACGGACGCCGACAGCGAGGACCTGCCGGGGCTCGAGGACGATCCCTCCGAGGCGATCGACGCTACCGATTCGGACGACGAGGAGACCGACGACGAAATAGCGGAAGTCGACTGGGGAGAGCCCGAGGACGACGGGCCCGACGAGAACGCGAGTGACGGCGACGAGTCGGATGACGACACCGACGGGAACGAATCGGACGACGACGAGTCGGGTGGAAACGAGACCGACGGAAACGAATCGTCGACCGAGGACGACGAAGACGATGATGAGGGCGACGACGAGGACGAAGGCGACGATGAGGACGGCGACGACGAGGAGGACGAGGAGGAAGAAGCGGACGACGAAGAGGACGAGGAGGAAGAAGCGGACGAGGATGAGGACGACGACGATGACGACGACGATGACGACGACGATGAGGACGACGACGAGGACGACGATGATGATGACGACGATGAAGACGACGACGATGACGACTGACGGCGGTAGCTCGAGCCCCGTCGCCCCCTCCGGCAGATCGTCCGTCGTTCCCGTGCGACGGCGGGCGTGAGTTCCCTCTCTCTACCGCGTCGGATCGGACACGCAGCTACAAGTGCGCTCGCTCCGACGTTTCGGCTATCGCTATGGATCTCCCCGAGGCGCTGACCGCCCGCGGTAACGTCACCTGCGTCGTCGGCGCGGGCGGCAAGAAGTCGACGCTGTACGCGCTCGCGGATCGCCTCGAGCGCGCGATCGTCACCGCCACCGTTCGCATCCCGCCGTTCAAGGAACAGGTCGAGGACGTGATCGTCACGGATCGCCCGCTCGAGGCGATCGAGTCGGCGGAAGCGTGGCCGATCGGGCTCGTCGCCGGCCGCGAGGGCTCGGACCGTTACCTCGGCTACGACCCCGAAACCGTCGACGAGTTCGTAGCCGACCTCGAGGCGGAGACGTCGGTGGTCGTCAAGGCCGACGGCGCCCGCACCCGCTGGTTCAAGGCGCCCAACGACGACGAGCCACAGCTTCCGACCGCGACCGACGTCGTCGTCCCGATCGCGAGCGCGAAAGTCGTTGGCGAGCGACTCGGCGAGGAGCACGTCCACCGCCCCGAGCGGGTCGCGGCGATCACCGACCTCGAGCCCGGCGATCGGATCTCGGCGAGCGACGTCGCGACCGCCGTGGCGAGCGACCGGGGCGGATGTAAGGACGTCCCCGACGGCGCGAGGGTGATCCCGCTCGTGAACATGGTCGACACGCCCGACCTCGAGGCGACGGCCCGTGAGATCGCGGCCGAAATTTACGATCGTCGCGACGTCGACCGGGTCGTGCTGACGCGGCTGCTCGAGGACGAGCCGGTCGTCGACGTCGTGTGACTCCGTTCGACGGCGATCGCAGCCGAGAGCTTTAACTATCGCTCGGCGGTTACGATCACGGGACTGCATGGAAACGGGGGAGACTCTCGTCCGCGTCGATCTCGGGGCCGAGTCCGTCGCGTCCGAACCGGTACCGGAGTCCTGGCGCCGACGGTACGTCGGCGGGAAGGGACTGGGCGCTCGCTACCTCTACGAGGAGCTGGAGCCGAGCACGGATCCGCTTGGCGACGAGAACGTCCTGCTGTTTCTCACCGGTCCGCTGACCGGTCTCCTGCCCGGCGAGCAGCGATCCGTCGTCGTCACCAAATCGCCCCTGACCGGGGCGTTTCTCGACTCCTACGCCGGCGGCTCGATGGCCGGCCGGCTCGCGGGTTCGCTCGAGGACCACGTCGGAATCCTCGTCACCGGGCGAGCGGATCGTCCCGTCAGACTCGAGATCGAGGGCGGCGAGGTCTCGATCGAACCCGCCGAGGACTGGTGGGGACTCGACGCCCGCGGGACCGACGAGCGAGCGGGCGAGGCCGCGGTCGCCTGCATCGGCCCCGCGGGCGAGCACGGCGTCTCCTACGCGACGATCGCCTCCGACGGCGGCGACCACCACGCCGGCCGGGGCGGCGCGGGCGCGGTGATGGGCGCAAAGCGGCTGAAGGCCCTGGTCGCTCACGACGATCCCCCCGAACTCGACGAGGACCTCCGAGAACTCCACCGACGGTACGAGGAGGCCTTTGCGACCGACGACACGGGCCGCTGGCAGGCCGCCAGCGAGACCCTCGAGACGATCGACTTCGCGAACGAGGTGGGCGTCCTCCCGACCCGCGGCTGGCAGGAAGGCCGGTTCGACGGCGCCGACGAGATCGGTATCGAGGCCGTCCGCGACGCGTCCCACGACCGCGAGCGAGCCGACGAGCCGGTGCCGGGCGGGTTCCAGGTCGAGAGCGACGACGGCGAGAGCGTTCCGCGGGGATCGACCCCGATCTCGCTCGGTGCGGGCCTGGGAATCGACGACTTCGACGCCGTCGCCACCCTGGGATCGGTCTGCGATCGGCTCGCGCTGGACGTCATCTCGGGAGGCAACGCCGTCGCCTGGGCGATCCGCGCGAGCCAGGAGGGGCTGATCGATCGCGACCTCGAGTTCGGCGACGAGGCCGGTGCCAGGAAGCTGATCGAGGAGATCGCTCGTCGCTCGAGCCCGCTCGGCGATACCCTCGCGGACGGCGTCGACGCGGCCGCGGCCGAGTACGGCGGCGCCGACCTGATTCCCTCGGTGAAGGGGATGGCGCTGCCGGCCTACGACCCCCGCGGGGCGTCAGCGATGGCGCTCGCCTACGCGACCAGCGACCGAGGCGCCTGCCACCGCCGCGCCCGGCCGGTCGAGGTCGAGGCGCTGGGCGGCACCGACTGGAGCGCCGTCGACCGCGTGAACAGGGTGATCGCCGAGCAGGACCGCCGCGCCGTGCTCTGGAGCCTGATCGCCGACGACTTCTTCGGCGAGGCGCTCTCGGCGACGCTGGGTGCCGACTGGCTCGCCGCGATCGGCCGCGACTACGACCCCGAGGCGCTCCGCCGGGCCGGTGCGCGAATCTGGACGCTGATCCGGCTTTTCAACTGCCGCGAGGGCTTTTCGCGCGAGGACGACGCGCTGCCGGAGCGGCTCACGGAACCGCTCGAGGGTGGTCCTAACGACGGCGCGGCGATCGACGCGGCCGGCTTCGAGGAGACCCTCGAGCGCTACTACGAGCGACGCGGCTGGGACGCGGAGGGCCGACCGACCCGCGAGACGATCGAACGCTACGGGCTCGAGGACCTCGAGTCAGACTACCACCGATGACCGAACGAATCGACCTCGACGAACTCGACGTCGGCGACGAGGACGAGGAGACGGAGGAACCGAACCGCGGCGACTGGCTCTGGCGCGGCGAGGGCAGTCCCGACGAGGAACCCGACCGTCCGGAGACGACCGGTCCCGCGGTCGAGCCGGACGACGGTACGGCTGAGGTGGGAACCGACGAGTCGGCTGCCGACGACGACTCCCCGCCCGCACCCCACGTTCCGCGGGCGAACCGGGACAGCCCGGTCGGGATTCCGACCGAAGGCGGCGGGGCCGGTGCGGGCGGGCCGGTCGATACGACGGGGACGACGGCCGAACCCCGTCCGGCCGGCTCGGCAGCCGACGGCCCCCACGGCGGCGGCGCCGACGAGATGACGGTCGCGTTCACCTACCGGGCGGTTCAGCGGCTCGAGACGCCCGCGGCCGTCTTCGCGGACGCCGCCTCCTGGGCCGACTGGATCGGGATCGTCGGCGACGTCGAGACCCACGCCATCACGAACTTCCAGCGGACGAACACGATCGACGCCGACTTCTTCACCGGCAGCGGGACGAGTCCCGCCGAACGGCTCCGCGAGATCGACACGACCTCGATGTTCTACGCCGAGCGGATGGTCGTCATCGGCCTCGAGGACGAGGAACCGATCGCGGAGGCCGCCGACTGGGAGTTCATCCCGATCGAGGCCGCCGCGGAGGCCGCCGACTGGGGACTGAAATCCTGACAACGCATCCGACTGTTCATCACGATCTTCAAAACGTTCTTACCCCTCGACCTGATTCACTCGGATCGACATGGGACTTCGAACGGCGTTTCGACAGAACCCGCTCGTGCTCGTCGGCCTGCTCGTCTTCGGGGCGTGGACGTTTCTGACGATCCTGAACGTCTCCTCGAGCATGGGCGGTATCGTCTACGGCGACTGGGTCGGCCAGACCGGCGTCGTCGGCCTGATCGGCCTCGGCGTGATGTTCGTGCTCGCGCTGGCGACCGTCCTGCTCTACGGCGAACTCGGCGAGCCGAACCCGGGTCCCGAGGAGTTCCCGCCGAGCGAGTGAGATGGCCGGCGACACACCGACAGCCGACGCGCTGTCGTTCGACCTGAGCGACCGCTTTCTGGCAGCCGCCGAGGAGTGGGGCGACGCCCGGGTGATGACGGGGTCGGCCGCGGTCGAGGCGAAAGTCGAGCAGGCGCTGCTCGAGATTGAACACCTCGTCTCCGGTGCGACCGCGGTCGAGTTCGACCTCGAGGACGAGACGATCGTCTACGAGCCCAGCGACGACCTCGGGGCGTTCCTGACCGACCAGAGCGCGGAGACGGGGCTCGAGCCCGACCGACTGCTGAAACTGCACGTCGACCTGTTCGCCCGCGCCTTTCTCGAGGACTCGAACTGACCAGTCGGACGGAAAACTGTTTTACGGCCCGGCCCGGTAGCCACGGACAGCATGCCACGGCGACACACCAACTGGACCCCCAAAGACGGCGACGAGGCGGACCGCAAGTCCTGGACCCACACCGGCGCGCACGTGATCGCGGACGACGAGGTCGACGGCGTCGTCGAGTTCCCCGAGGAACTCAAGGAGAAGGAACGAAGCGACGACGACGAGTAGCGGACGTCGACACCGCGTTTTCGGTCGACCTTTTCGGTGCTTCACGCCCTCCTCTCGAGGAAGTCACCTCTCGGTTACCGAAGCGGCAGACAGAGCTGATCTCGGCGTTCAGAACGCACGTGAAACTCGCGTTCGGTAGAGACGACTCACTCACCGCTCGCTTCGCTCGCGGTTCGATCGTCGTCCCGCAGAGAGACGCGCTGTCGCGCGTCTCGGACGGCCGTTCGCCCAGTAGAAACTGCGAGCGAAGCGAGCAGTTTGCACTCTCTACGTAACGAACCGGCCGATACGGATCCGTCACTACAACTGAGCGAAAATCCGTCCTACGGACTATCGGTACCGCCGATCAGCTGACTTGCATCGCGATCTCCTCCTCGAACTCGTTGTATCCCGCCAGCAGGTGGCCGACGGCCTCGTAGAACGTCTCGTTAGTTTTCTCGGCGATCTCGAGCGCGCAGTCCTCGAGCCAGTGGGTGAGGTGTTCCTCGTGGAACACCCGCTGGTAGCCGAGTGCCTCCTCGCGACCCTGGTGCTGGGAGCGGATCAGGTACCGGAGGAAGGCGAGTTCGACCGCGACGTGGTCGGCCTCCTCGGGGTAGTTCTCGGGCGGGCTCCAGCCCGCAGCGCCGTAGCTGGCCTTGACCTTCGGGAGCCCCTCGCCGAGGTACTCCATCTCCTCGCGGACGTAGGTCTCGTGGGGGATCACGGGCGGGCGGGGACCGACGAGCAGTCGGGTGTACTCGACCTCGAGGTCGTCGACGACGTCCTCGATGGGTCGGTCCCGGTTCGCCTCGATGAACTCCTCGAGCAGCGCGAACCCGGTCTCGAGCTCCTCGTTGACGGTGCCGGAGGGGCCGGTGACGTCACCCTCGAGGACGTCCTCGACGAACGCTTCGCCCGGCGCGTCGTGGGTCGCCGCGACGAGGAACTCGACCAGATCGAGCCGAGCCTCGTAGATCGCTTCCATATCCATATCGATCACTCGTCGTTCCGGCGGTACAGTAACTTCGATCGACAGTCCGAACAGTAGTCGAAGACGCTCCCCTCGGCGTGGGGGGCCATCCCCGAGACGAGGTCGCCGACCTCGCCCTTGATCCGCTCGGCCGAGCGCTCGCTGGTGAACTCCTTTCCGCAGCTGCGACACTCGAGCATCGAGCCCTCGAACACCGTCGACCAGGCGGGGTCCTCGTCGTCGCGGTTCTCCGGCAGGAGGGAGAGATCGAGCCCCTGCTCGACGGTGATGGCGTCCTCCATGCAGCCCTCCTCGCAGAGTTCGCAGTTGACACAGCGCTCGTGGTTGAACTCGAGGCCGGTCTCGGTCCGGCGCAGCGCGTCGGTCGGACAGAGGTTCGAACACGTCGGGGTGAGCGTGCAGGCGTCGCTGACGTCGACGACGCCGAAGTCCTTCAGCCCGCGGATCACCCGCCGCTCGGGCTCGACGTGTGCGAGGATCGCCCGGACGCTCTCGAGGGTCCAGCCGTGACTGTCGAAGGGGGGGTTCTCGCGGTCGGGGTCGTCGATGCCGCCCTCGGCCTCGTGTTCGCCCGCGGGAACGGGCGTCGGCTCGAGCCCGTCGACGAACGCCGTCAGCGAGTCGACGAATTCGTCGGGGTCGTCGGCCGAGGGGGCGAAGAACTCGACGCGCTTCCCGAGGCCGAGATCGGTCGTCGCCCGCTCGAGGCGGTCGACGAGTTCGGCCTTCGGATCCGGCCCGGAGTGCAGACAGCTCCCGCCGCAGCCGACGATCGCGACGCCGTCGGCGCCGGACGCCAGCGCGTGCATCGCGTGGGCCTCGCCGACGGTGTCGGTGCAGTTGACCCGCACGGGGAGGATCGGCGGGTAGTCGACGTCGGCTTTCCCCGCGGCCGCGAGCCGGCCGTACTCCCGGACGGCGTCCTCGGCGCGCTCCGAGCAGACGAACGCGACGACGGCGTCGTCGATCCCCGAACTCGAGCGGCCCGGGATCCAGCTTCGCTCGACCTCGTCGGGAACTACGAGCGCCTCGACCTCGCGGGCGATGCGCTCGTTGCTCGGCTCGCGGAGCCGGGTCGCGCCGGTGGGACAGGAGCTCGTGCAGGCGCCGCAGTTCTGGCAGAGCGCCTCGTGGAACTCGACCTCGTCGATCCGCGCGCGCTCGACGGCGCCGTGGGGGCAGGCCTCGACACACTCGTTACAGCCCATCTGGCTCGAGTCGCCCGCGGCGCAGACGTCCATCTCGAGGTCCAGGAACTCGGGTTTCGTGATCCCGCCGAGCTGGCGTTCGATCGCCGAGACCTTCGCAGGGGTGATCGGCGCGGTGTAGAAGCCGATCCGCCCGCCGCGGGCCGAGTCGGTCGCGTCGGGGTAGACGACCTGGTCGGCCTCGAGGGTGCGCTCGACGCCCTCGAGTTCGATGGCGTCGGTCGGGCAGAGTTCGGGCAACGAGTCGTCGTCGACATCGGGGTCGAGGTCGACGGGGTAGCGGGTCGCCTTTCCGTCGGGTGCCTCGTGGACGCACTCCATACAGGAGATGCAGTCGTCGGTGACCAGACTCCGAAGGGTGAGCTCGAACTCGCCGAAGCTCCCCTCGACCTCGACGACGCGGCCCCGCTCGATCCGGACGTCGTCGAGGTCGTACTCGGTGTCGGCGAAGTCCCGGCCGTCCGCGATCAGGGTCACGTCGGCGCCCTCGGCGAGCCCGGCCGCGGTCTCGGGGTCGCCGACGACCGCGACGGACGGGAGCTGGCTCACCGACTCGAGCGTGGCGGCCACCGC
>NZ_JBLRWX010000025.1:0-38129 GCF_047921035.1 Natronococcus sp. | reverse complement strand
GGCCGATCGCGAGCCCGACCTGACTGCCGCCGGCGGAGAACGCGACGAGGCCCCCAAGCAGGAGAAGGAAGTGCCGTTCGCCGCGTTCGTCCCCGTTACGGAGGTCGTACCCGATGACGATCGCCCAGAGGACCGCTATGAGCGTCGTCATCGCGACGACGCCGACGGTATCGCCACCCGGGATCCAGCCGCTCGAGGCCTGAGCGATCGACGCGCCGCCGCCGGGCGGCCCGAGGACGGCGAACTCGATGTTGGCGACGATGACGCCGATCAGCGCCGCCAGCGCGACGATGAGGTACTCCTCGGCGATCGGTTCGGCCCGCAGCGTCCGCGCGATCGCGTAGGCGATCCCGCCGCCGACGAACGGCGTCAGGACCCACAGGGTGACGATCTCGGTGTACTTCGCCCAGGCCGGATCGCCGCCCATCGCGAGACCGACGCCGACGACGGCTCCGGTGACGGTGAACGCGGTCGCGATCGGATACCCCGCGAAGACCCCGATCGCGACGAGCCCCGCCGCGATGATCAGGGCGATCGTCGCGGCCGCCGGGGACAGCGTCACGCCCCCGATCAGCTCCGTTCCGACCGCCTCGGAGACGTTCGCTCCCTGCAACACCGCGCCGGCAAAGCCGAGGATGCCGACGAAGAAGCCGGCTCGCATCACCGAGATGGCGTTCGCGCCGACCGCGGGGGCGAACGGGGTCGACCCGCTCGAGCCGGCGCCGATCGCCCAGGCCATGAACAGACTGGCGGCTGCGGCGATCAGAAACGTCGCGACCGTCACGAGTTCGACCATCTGTCCGACCTTACTCGAGGCCCCTACAAGTGTGTGCCGACCTGCAATCGCCGTCTTCGCGGCCGAGAGCCGGCGTCGATACCGTTAGGTGTTAAGTGTTGGCCCTCATATCGAAGCGTAGCTATGCGCGATCAGCAGCGGAGATTCGACAGGCGGGAGTACCTGACGCTGGCCGGGGGAGCCGGGGTCGCCACGACGATCGGCCTGGCCGGCTGTCTCGAGGACGCGGAGGACGGGAACGGGGACGACGAAAACGGTGCCGACGGCAACGGAGACGACGAGGACGTCGCCGACGACGGCGAGAACGGCACCGACGACGGGGAAGGTGAGACGATCGTTCCCGGCACCGCGCCCGGGTTCGAACCCTTCGAGATGAACGTCGACGGCGAACTCGTCGGCTTCGACATCGATCTGCTCGAGGCCGTCGTCGCCGAGACCGAGTACGAACTCGGCGACTGGGAGGAACTCGAGTTCGACTCGCTGATCCCCGCCCTCGAGAACGAGAACATCGACGTCATCGCCGCGGCGATGACGATCACCGAGGAACGGGAGGAGTCGATCGCCTTCACCGAGCCGTACTACAGCGCCGACCAGTCCGTACTGGTCCAGTCCGGCGGGGACGTCGAGCCCGACGAACTCGAGGACCTCGAGGGCCTCGAGGTCGGCGCCCAGTCCGGGACGACGGGCGAGGGCGTCGTCGAGGACGAACTCGGCGACGACGTCGACTACACCTCCTACGACAACTACGTCCTCGCGGTCGAGGAGTTAGAGCGCGGTACCCTGGACGCGATCGTCATCGACGAGCCGGTCGCCGAGTCGTTCGCGGGCGACCGGGACGTCGAGATCGCCTTCACGTTCGAAACTGGCGAGGAGTACGGCTTCGGGGTCCGGCAGGACGACGAGGACCTCCAGGAAGCGCTCAGCGAGGGGATCGCGGCCGTCGAGGAATCCAGCGAGTACGACGAGATCACCCAGGAGTGGTTCGACGAGTAGCCTGATCGGCAATGGAAGGCATCGTCGCGCTGACCGAGCTCTCGACGGCGCTGCCGGCGGGGCAGCTCCTGCCCGTTAGCGAGGAGCAGGTCGGCCAGTATCTCGGCGAGGACTGGGAGTTCGTCTACCGGAACAGCGACTACCTGCTGTGGGGGACCGTCGTCACGATCCTCCTCACACTGACCAGCATCCTGCTCGGCTTCTTCGCCGGCTTTCCCGCCGGCGCGATCGAGGCCTACGGGAGCGGCTACTCGCGGGCGCTCGTCCGCAAGTTCGGCGTCCTGTTGCGCGGGACCCCGATCCTGGTCATCATGATCTTCACGTACTTCGTACTGCCCATCGAGATCGTCCTCAGCGCCGCCGAACTCGGACTCCGCTCGATCGAGTTCGTCCTCGGCCCGACGCCGTTTACCGTGCCGACGGACGTTCCCGAAGCCTTCATCGCGGCGACGATCGCGCTGGGCTTTCGGAGTGCCGCCTATCAGTCCCAGATCTTCCGGGGCGCCCTCGGAAGCATCGACGAGGGACAGATGGAGGCCGCCCGCTCGATCGGCATGAGCCGTCTCGAGGCGATCCGCCACGTGATCGTCCCCCAGGCGATGCGTCGCAGCGTCCCGGGGTTCCAAAACGAGTTCACGATCGTCCTGAAAGACACCTCGATCGCCTTCGCGATCGGCCTCGGGGAACTGCTCAAGCGCAGCCACGACCTCTTTACCCAGCAAACGACCGCCGTGCTCGAAATCATCCTCTTCATCAGCCTGCTCTACTTCGTGTTGACCTTCGGAACCAACCGCACGCTCGACTATGTGAGCAATCGCTTCGCAATCCCAGGTGAATCGTCGTGAGTGATCGTCCAAAGACGACCGACGGTACTGGACGGGAGCGCGGCGCCGACGCCTCGAGTTCGGCCCGCGGGACCGAAACGGACCCCCTGTTGCGCCTCGAGGACGTCCGGAAGTCCTACGGCGACGAGGAGGTGCTCCGGGGGATCGACCTCGAGATCGACCGCGGGGACGTCGAGGTGCTCGTCGGCCCCAGCGGGAGCGGGAAGTCCACGCTGTTGCGGTGTCTCAACCGCCTGACCGAGGTCGACAGCGGTCACATCTACCTCGGCGACACAGAGATCACCGCGTCCGACACCGACCCCAACGCCGTCCGCCAGCAGATCGGGATGGTCTTCCAGGATATCAACCTCTTCGCCCACCTCACCGCGCGCAAGAACATCACGCTGGGACTGCGCAAGGTCCGCGGGCTGAGCAAGGACGAAGCCCGCCGACGGGCCGACAGCGAACTCGACCGGGTCGGACTCGCCGACCAGGCCGACTCCTACCCCGCACAGCTCTCGGGCGGCCAGAAACAGCGCGTCGGGATCGCCCGCGCGCTGGCGATGGATCCCGAAGTGATGCTGTTCGACGAGCCCACCAGCGCGCTCGACCCCGAACTCAGCAACGAGGTACTCGAGGTGATGCAGGGGCTGGTCGCCGAGGGGATGACGATGGTCGTCGTCACCCACGAGATGCGCTTCGCCCGCGGGGGCGCAAGCGAGATCACGTTCCTCGCGGAGGGCGAGATCGTCGAACGGGGGCCGCCCGAACGGCTGTTCGAGAATCCCGAGCGCGAGCGAACGAAGCGATTCTTCGAGAGCATCCGCCATGAGTAGCGAACTCGATACTGGGGGTCGCGCGCGACCATGAGCGTCGCCGACGTCCTGGGGATCGACGCCGGCCGGCTCCGGGAGTCGACCGACGACCTCGGTCGGATCGCGATGGTCGTTGCCGGGATCGCCTTCTGGGGGTGGCTGGTCACGCGCTGGCTCTACGACTGGACGCTCGGCCGCTGGGGGATCGGTCCTGGCGAGGGCGAGAACTTCCTCTCGCCGGCCCCGTTCGAGGGAGCTGCGACGGCGCTCGAGGGCTCGGTCGTCGCTCTAGGCCCGGTCAGGATACCGGTCGACTGGCTCGCGACCCTCGCCGACGGGATCGCGCTGGCGATCGACATCGCGCCCGCGCTGGCGACCGGCGCGTGGTACACGGTCGTCCTGACGACGGTCGCGATCGTGCTCGGCTTCTTCATCGCCGTGCCGACGGCCGTCCTCCGGGTGTACGGCGGCCCGTTCCGGTGGATCGCGCTGTCGTACACCGAACTGATCCGGGGAACGCCGCTTCTGGCCCAGCTGTTCGTCCTCTACTACACGCCCTACCTGGCGCTGTGGCTCAACGACGTCTCCATCATCGGCGAGGGGTTCGTCCCGGACTACGCGTTCTGGATCGCGATCATCGGCTTCACGATCAACGGCTCGGCTTACCAGGCCGAGTACATCCGGGGCGCCCTCGAGAGCGTCGACGAGGGCCAGCTCACCGCCGCGCGGGCGATCGGGCTCTCCAAGCTCGAGGGAATCCGCCACGTCGTCCTCCCCCAGACGCTGCGGTACGCGATCCCGGCCTGGACGAACGAACTGGTCTACCTGATCAAGTACTCCTCGCTGGCGGGCTTTATCACCGTTCCAGAACTGTACTACCGGGCCAGCCGGATCGCCTCCTCGACGTTCGAGTACACGCCGATCTTCACGCTGCTGGCGCTGGTCTACCTCGGTATCGTGCTGTCGGCGACGAACCTGATGACCCGCGTCGAACGCCGGGTCGCGGTTCCGGGGATCGGACAGGCCGATGGCCGCCAGCAGGGTTAGTTCGTCGTCGACTTCGAGTTGTCCGTGGGCTCGGGTGGCGGCTCGGCGCCCTCGATCGCCTCGGCGGCCTCCGTGTCCTTTTCGACCTCGACGTGCCAGCGGTCGATCGCGTCCTCGAACTCGCTGAGCTGTCCGGAGACGTCCTCCTTCAGGACGTCGTCGTTGACGTTGACCTCGAAGATGAACTGCTCGCCCTCGCCGCGGGTCGACTGCTGGATGTTCGCGCTGATGAGTTCGTTGTCGAAGTAGTAGGGCGCCAGCTGGGTCATCACGTTCTGGTAGACGGTGTCCTCGACCCGCCGGAGCGCCTTGCGGCTCGCGGAGTCGGCCGCCCGCGCGACGTAGTCGATCGACTCCTTCCAGTCGTCGACCGCGGCGTCGGCGTCGTCCTTCTCTAAGTGTTCGTACGACTCCGACAACTTCTCGCCGGCAGTCTTGATGTCGTCGTCGGGCTCCTTGCCGGCGCGCTCCCCCTTGCCCTCCTCGACGCTGGCCTGATCGGCCGTCTTCTCGCTGACGTCTCGCTCGAGCGTTTCGTGGGCTTTCGGGCGCCACTCGTCCCACTCGTCGAAGGCGCGGGCGAAGCTCGCGCCGTAGTCGTGGTCGGGGTCGTGGACGCCCGCCTTCCGGAGCGCGCGCGTGATCCGCTCGCCGTGCTCGACGACGTCGCCCCAGTCGCCGCGAACCTTGAATCCGGAAATGCTCTCTTCCATTCGGCTGCGCGCTGCTATGCGTTGGACCGACATAAGTTTCGTCGCTGCGTGAGACCGCCACTCTCGTGAGACGTGGGCACGCGACCCGGTCGTCCGTCGAGGCGGACCGACACCGTGAAAGTGTCGGCGCGTGCCTGTTCGAGTAATGACGATCGAAGACCGGGAGGACGCACACCTGATCACGCACGCCCTCGCGAAACACACGCTCTCGCAGCTTCGGGACATCGAAACCGAGCAGGTCAGCTTCCGGAAGGGACTGGTCAAGCTCGGCCGCATCTGCGGCTACGAGATCATCGACGGCCGGATGGAGACCGAGTACGTCGAGATCGAGACGCCGCTCGAGCCGACGATGGGCGAACGGATTCGGGGACTCGACGACGTCGTCATCATCAACGTCTTACGCGCGGCGACGCCGTTCGTCGAGGGACTGCTGAAGGCGTTCCCGCGCGCGCGCCAGGGGGTCATCAGCGCGAGCCGCGACGAGGAGGCCGGCCGCGACGAGGACGGCTCGTTCCCGATCTCCGTCGATTACGTCAAACTCCCCGAGATCCACGAGGAGGACACGGTGATCATCGCCGACCCGATGCTCGCGACCGGGAGTACGATGTGCACCGTCCTGGAGCACGTCATCGAGAACTCGCCCGAACCCGAGAACCTGATCGTTCTCTCGGCGGTGTCGGCACCCGAGGGACTGCTTCGGGTCGACGAAACCCACCCCGAGGCCGACCTGCTGACGGTCTCGATCGATGACCGCCTCGACGACGACGGCTTCATCGTCCCCGGACTGGGCGACGCCGGCGACCGGGCGTTCCGGACGACGTAGGCGGCGCTCGAGCGCGGGCGGTGTTCGTCCGGAGTCGGAGACGGGGTCAGTTGCAGGTGTCGATCCCGAGCAAACTGTTGACGGGACAGCGCTGAATGACCGCGGTCGCCGTGATGTCGCTGCCGGCGACGAACGCCAGCGTCCCGAGCGTTCGGTCGCGGTTCCGGTAGCCGACGACTAGCAGAACGACCCCGACGACGATCCGCAGCGCGCGGTCAACTCCGCCGACGTTCGGTTTCATCTACACGGAGGAAGGGACGCTACGCACGTCACTCTATCCCCTGAACCCCTCCGTTTCCGGTCGAACCCCGGCCACGTCGTGCGGTTTCGATCGCCGATCTCGAGTCGAAACGGTCCCGAACCGTTCCCCGACACACCGTCTCTTCGTCGTTCGACCGGCTGAAACGACCGTTACTCGCGCCGGCGTCGCTCGAGCACTCGCAGCCGCTCGACCCGCGTCGCCGTCGGCGGATGCGTGGCCGGCCGCCAGCCCAGCAGCCGGCGGACGGCGGCTACCGTCGGCGCGACGAGTCGCTCGCGGAGCCATCCGCCGATTCCGGTCACCACCCGGTCGAAGAGGGCTGGCTCTCCGATTCGCTCGAGCGAGACCGGCGACAGGTATCGCTCGACCCAGCTTTCCTCTTCGTCCTCGGTAACGTCCTCGAGGCCGAGCGGCTGCGGCACGATTCCGAGCGTTGCACTGGCGTGGACCCGCGCGTCCTCGACGGGACGCGAGCCGTCGCCGAGCGTCTCCAGGGCGCTCGCCAGCGCCGCCGGATTCCCGGTGAGTCGGCTCGCGCCGCGATCGGCGGCGTACTCGCGGGCCCGCGAGAACAGTCCGAGGACGATGGCGTTCGCGCCGAGAAGCACCGCGCCGACCGAAAGCGGGAGGCCGAGTTCGACCGACACCGACCGCCCGCTCGCGGAGAGCGCGCGGCTCCCGATCCAGGCTACCGCCGCGAGGAGGGCGCCGTTGACGGCTACTACCAGCGCGAGCGCGCCGAGCATTCGAAGCTGGAGCCGTCGGTCGGGCGAAAGCGGCACGTTCCGCTATTTCGCTCTGTTCGACAATACTGTTTCGGCAGTTGTCACCTCGAGCGCGGAATTGTCGAGCGCTACTCCTCGCTTTCGCTCGCTTCGTCCGTCTCGCTCTCGTCGCCATCGTCGTCGTCCGTCGCGCTCGAGAGCCCCGCGTCCCGCTCGCGCTCGAGGGCGGGCGGCGCGTCGTGATAGCTCGAGTAGCCGTCGAACCAGCGGGCGATGCGCTCGATACGGTCGACGACGTGGCCGGGCTCGCCGCTGCGGGAGAGCTCGTGGCCCTCGCGGGGGTAGCGGACGAGCCGCGTGTCGACGCCGTGTTTCTTGAGCCCGAGGTAGAACAGCTCGGCGGTGTTCGCGGGGGTCCGGTAGTCCCGATCGGAGTGGAGCACGAGGGTCGGGGTCTCGACGTTCGGGACGTGGGCGACGGGCGAGCGCTCCCAGAGGAACTCGGGTTCCTCCCAGGGCGTCGTGCCGAAGTCGCCCTCGACGAGCTTGAACGCGTCCGTCGAGCCGTAGAACCCGGTGAGATCGTAGACGCCGCGCTGGGAGACCGCCGCCCGGAACCGGTCGGTCTGTCCGGCTGTCCAGGCGGTCATGAACCCACCGAAGCTGCCCCCGGTGACGTACAGTTCGTCCTCGTCGACGTACTCGCGCTCGCAGACGGCGTCGACGCCTGCGAGGACGTCGGTCAGCGTCACGTCACCCCAGTCGCGCTCGATGGCGCTCATGTGGTCCTCGCCGTAGCCCGTCGACCCGCGGGGGTTCGACCAGAAGACGACGTACCCCCGCGCGGCCAGCGTCTGGAACTCGTGCCACATCGTTCCCGACGTGGTCCACTGGGAGTGGGGCCCCCCGTGGATCTCGACGACCAGCGGGTACGTCTCGTCGGGGTCTCGCGAGCCCTGCTCGCTCGACGCTTCCGAGGTGCGTCGCACCTCGCCTCCAAAGTCCGGCGGCGTGAGCAGCCAGCCCTGGATCTCGCGTCCGTCGCTCTCGAACCACACCTCCTCGGGCTGGCGGACGGCCCGATCCGAGAGGTACTCGTGGTTGACCCGGGTCAGCCTGACCGTCTCGGCACCGCCCCGGGTCGTGAGGAACAGATCGCCGGGGTGGTCCCACTCGCTTTGGGCGACGGCGACGGCGTCGCTTCCGACCGAGAACGACTCGACGGTGACGCCCTCGCCGTAGACGCGGGTCGGCTCCTCGCTCGCGTCGCCGGGGACCGACCAGAGCACTCGCGACCCCTCGTCGGGCGTCGTGAAGTACAGCGACTCGCCCTCCGGGTCCCACTCGAACGTCGAGTTGTGACCGATCGTCCGATCGAGCGATTCCGTCGGCGTGGTCTCGGTTCCAGTCGAGCGGTCGTGGACCCGGAGTTCGGTCTGGCCGAGCGTAAACCGCTCCTCGTCGGTGTACTCGAAGGCGACCCGACCGTCGGTCGTCGCCTCGAGTCCGCCGATCCAGCCCGTCGTCTGCGTGAACGCCTCCGTCTCGTCGGTCGCGAGATCGTGCTCGAGCAGGTCGAACGTGATCGAGTCGTCGGGCTGTTCGCCGGTTTTGGTCGCGTAGTAGACGGTTTCGCTGTCGCCCCAGGTCGGGCCGACGTGGTCCGCGTCGCCGTCCGTGAGTCGGGTGATCGCTTCTCCCGCGTCCCCGTCGTCCGCCGAGGGATCGACGGCGCCCTCGAGGGCCGCCTCGACCTCGAGGACGTAGACGTGACTCCGCCGGCCGTCGAGGTACTCCGTCCCGGCGCGGTAGATCATGCGGTCGATTACCCGCGGATCGGGCGTCTCGGGTTCGTAGCCGGGATCGACCGCCCGGTCGCGTCCGTCCTCGCGGTCGGCCGCGGTGACTCGCTGGGTAAACAGGAGGCGGGAGCCGTCGGGGCTCCACTCGAGGTCGTCGATCCCGCCGACGACGCCGGTGAGCCGCCGTGCCTCGCCGCCGTCGGTCGGCAGGAGCCACAGCTGTTGTCGGTCGCCCTCGCCGCGGGTGCTGGCGAACGCGAGGAACTCGCCGTCGGGGCTCCAGCGGGGCTGGTCGTCGACGCCGTCGGTCACGGTGAACTGTCTCGGCTCGTCGCCGCCGACGGGGACGACGTGGATCGTCGCCGCGGTCGTCTCGCCGTCCTCGGAGGTCCGGCGAACGAACGCGACCCGCTCGCCGTCCGGTGCCAGTCGCGGCTCCGCCGCCCGTGCGATCTCGTGGTAGTCGGCCGCCTCGATTCGGTTCATGGCAACAGGTGCCGTGGGATCGGCGAAAGTATTTCGATTCGTAGGTGAGATCGATCGATGACCGAGGACGGTCCCCTCGACGCTCGTCCGATCATGAAGGACTGGTACTGTAGGTCGTTTCGAACGCCGCGAGTATACCCCTCGTCATCCGAACCGTTCGCTCGCAAACGAACGGAAAAATCCGAAGCAGCTATTAACGTATTCCGCATTATATATTCTGTATGGTTCGACATATCAAGCGGCGCAAGTTCATTGCGCTCGGTGGGGCTGCTGGAATCGTGGGAGTAGCCGGCTGTATCGGGGAAGACGCCGAAGAGGAGGCGAACGGGGACAACGGCAACGGCGACGACGACGCCAACGGCGACGAGAACGGCGGAGACGAGGACCTCGAGGAGGCCGACCCGGACGAGGGCGGCGAAGTGCTCTCCTGGCACGCGGGCGGCACCGAGGGGACGTACTACCCGCTGTCGGGTGACGTGAAGTCCATCGTCGAGGAGCACTCGCCACACGGCATTCAGGTGCAATCGACCGGCGCGAGCGTCGAGAACGTCGGCAGTCTCCAGCGGGAGGAGGCCGACTTCGCGCTGATTCAGAACGACATCGCCTACTTCGCGTTCAACGGTACCGGTATCGACGAGTTCGAGGGTGAACCCGTCGAGAACCTCCGCGGGATCGCCTCGCTGTACCCGGAGACGATCCACATCGTCACCCAGGCCGACTCGGGCATCGAGACCGTCGAGGACCTCGAGGGCGCCTCGGTCAACACCGGCGACGTCGGCAGCGGGACGCAGGTCAACGCCCTGCAGATCCTCGAAACCGCGGGCGTCGAGGACTTCGACGAGCAGAACACCGACTTCGGGACGGCCGCCGACCAGATCGGTGACGGCGACGTCGACGCCGCGGTCACCGTAGGGGGGTGGCCCCTCGGTGCGATCGAGGACCTCGCGGTCAATCAGGACATCGCGTTCGTGGAGGTCGAGGAAGACCTCCGCGAGGACCTCATGAACGAGGCCGAGTGGCTCGCCGAGGACACGATCCCCGGCGGGACGTACGACGGCGTCGACGACGACGTCGAGACGGTGTCGGTCCAGGCGATGATCGCCACCCACGAGGGGATGGACGAGGAGATCGTCGAGGAGGTCACGACGGCGATCTTCGACAACACCGACCAGTTCACCACCCAGGCCGACTTCATCGACGTCGAGTCCGCCCAGGACGGGATGCCGATCGATCTCCATCCCGGCGCCGAGGCGTACTTCGGCGACGCCGAGGAGTAAGGAATCGACGCCGACCGGCGTCGACTCCGAGGCCTCTCGACGGACCGCCACTCGACCACCGTGAGCGTAACCAGACGACGACTCGTCGCGTCCGCTTTCGCACTGTTCGGAGCGTCCGCTGTGACGATCTCGGCGGCGACCGCCGGCCGGACGCTCGTCGTCGCCGACGCCGCCACCGAGGAGCGACTGCTCGAGATCCCCGTCGACGACGGCGAGGAGGTGACGCTGGCGTACACCCACAGCGTCGAGCGAACGCCGGTCGAGGACGTCTACGCCGTCGACGGCGACGAACTGCGAGCCGTGAAGTCGGTGTTTCACTCCTTCGGGGCGGGGTTGCCGACCGACGTTACGCGCACCGACGAAGGGTACGTCGCCGAGGGGAGCGGTCGTCACGACGAGCTGTACGTCGTTCCCGGCTCGATCGCCGGCCACGAACTTGTCGTCGGCGACGATCGCTACGATCTCGTCGCTGTCGCCGACGGCGGCGTCGTTCTGTTTCTGACCGATCGAACGGTCGGGGACGCGATCGGTGATCGAACTGCCGCAGTCGGTCGTCTGGACGCGGTCGCCGACGGCTCTCCAGCGGATGGGCCGACTCGATCGAATCAATTACAACGCGGGTATCACTAACTAATGGACGCTATGCGAACCGCTGAGGGGAGTACGAACGGGTCGAACGCATGAGTATAGACACTCGAGATACGGACGCGTTGAGCGAGGAAGAGCAGCAGGAACTGATGGAGGAGGTTGAGCGCCGGCGAACCCATCGCGGGCTCGCCGTCGTGATCGTCGGTCTGATCGCGATCTCGTTTTCGGCGTTCCAGATGTGGATCGCCGCCCGGGGGTACGTCTTCGGCACGACGCTCCCGATCGTCGGCGAGGTCCGACTCGTCGGGCTCCAGCAGCTGCAGGTGAACGCGATCCACGTCGCGTTCGCGCTGGTGCTCGCGTTCCTACTGTTCCCGGCGAGTCGCGGCGACGGCTTCCTCGCTCGCCGTCTCGGTCGGGTCGAACCAGCCGTCAGGCGACGGTTCGGCGACGATCACGCGCTCACCGGTGTGACCGCCCGCACGGCCGGGTTCACCCGCTGGGCGGTGCTCGATCCGGACATGCGCCGGATCGCGCCGATCGACGTCCTCCTGGCGCTGCTTTCGGTCTGGCCCGCCTACTACATCGCGAGCCACTTCGACGAGATCCGAACGATCGGGGTCCACCGGTTCGAGGGGACGCAGTCGATCTACGAGGTGTTTCCGCCGTTCGTGGCGACCGAGTGGCTGCTGGCGACCGTCGCCGGCGTCGACGTCGATATCGGCGGCACGCTCGCCGACGCGGGCGCCCCCTTCGCCGACGCCTCGGCCGCGTTCATACTCGCCGTCCTCGGGATGGTGCTCGTCCTCGAGGCGACCCGACGCGCGCTCGGACTCCTGCTCGCGTCGCTCGTCGCGACGTTCATCGTCTACGCCCGATGGGGCTATCTCATCCCGCGGGACTCGGCGATCGGCGCGCTGACCATCCAGCCGGATACCTGGGGGAACATCATGTACAACCTCTGGTACACCGTCGAGGCGGGGGTCCACAGCCAGCCCGTCTCCGTCAGCGTTCGGTTCATCTACATCTTTATCCTGTTCGGGGCGTTCCTCGAGATGAGCGGCGCGGGCAAGTGGTTCATCGATCTCGCCTACTCCGCGACCGGAACCCGCCAGGGCGGCCCGGCGAAGGCGAGCGTCGTCTCCAGCGGGTTCATGGGAATGCTCTCGGGATCCTCGATCGCGAACACGGTGACGACCGGGGCGTTTACCATCCCGCTGATGAAGCGGTCGGGCTACTCGCCGGAGTTCTCCGGGGCCGTCGAGTCGTCCTCGTCCTCGGGCGGACAGATGCTCCCGCCCGTGATGGGCGCCGCCGCCTTCCTCATCGTCGAGTTCACGGGGACACCCTACGCCGACGTGATCATCGCCGCGACGTTACCCGCGCTCGCCTTCTTTTTCGGGATGTGGGTGATGGTCCACTTCGAGGCCGTCAGGGGCGGGATCGGCGGCCTGCCGCGCTCGGAGCTCCCCGCGGTGCGAAGCGCCCTGCGAAGCGGCTGGTTCTACCTGATTCCGATCGTCCTCCTGCTGTACTACCTCATCATCGCCCGGTACTCGATCAACCGGGCCGGCTGGTACACGATCGTCGCCGTGATCGCGCTGCTCGCGGTCGTCGCCGCCTACAACGAGCGGACCCGCGTTCCGTTGCTCGCGACGATCACGGCGCTCTTCGCCGCTCACGCTGCCGCATACGCGGCCGTCGGCGTCGGTCTCGTCGACGCGATCCTGGCGGTCGCCGGACTCGAGCCGACCGGTGAGCCGCTGTCGGCCGCCGCTGCGATCGGCGCCGCCGCTTCCGACCTCGGCATCATCGCGATCCTCGTGAGTGTCGCGGTCATCCTGCTTCAACCCCGCGGCGACGCGCCGCTGCTCGAGTTCGACGATGCGGTCGACGACGCCGCAACGGGAACCGCCGAGAAACTCGACCGCCCGACGCTCGCGAGCAACAACGCCTACCGGTTCGGCGCGTTCGTCCTGAAGTCGATGGACTCCGGGGCGCGGACCGCCACCACCGTCGTCGTCGCCGTCGCCGCGGCGGGCGTCGTCCCCGGGGTCATCAGCGTCTCCGGCCTGGGGCCGAACCTGGCGGCACTCATCAGCGCCATCAGCGGCGACTCGATGCTCGTACTGTTGCTTTTGACCGGCGTCGCCTCGATCATCTTCGGGATGGGGATGCCGACGACCGCGATGTACATCATCCTGGTCGCGATGCTCGAGGCACCGCTGGTCGAAGCCGGCGTGATCCTGCTGGCCGCACACCTGTTCGTCCTCTACTGGGGGCTGATGGCCGACGTCACGCCCCCGGTCGCGGTCGCGGCCTTCGCCGGGGCCGGCGTCGCGAAGGCCGAAGAGATGAAGACGGCGGTAACCGCCTTCCTGCTCTCGCTGAACAAGGTGCTGGTGCCGTTCGCGTTCGTCTTCTCGCCGGGGATCCTCCTCCTGCGGGACGGCGAGGTCATGGGCTGGGCGGACGTCACCGACGTGGGCTACATCGTTCCCGACGTGGTGATCCCCGTCGTCGGGATGTTCGTCGGGGTCTACGCGCTCGGCGTGACGATCATCGGCTACCAGTACACCGAGGTCACCTCGGCGAACCGCGCGCTGTACTCGATCGCCTCGATCCTGCTGATGGTCCCCGAGATCCCGCTGTTGCTCACGGAGGCCGCCCTCGCGCTCGCGGGCATCCCCTCGGCGCTGACGATCTTCGAGATCACCGCCTCGCTGCGGGGCGTCGGGCTGGCGATGCTCGCCGTGTTGACCTACCGGAACCGCTCGCGGGCCGACCTCGAGGAGGCCGACACCGATACGGCCGCCTCCGCGCCGACGGCCGGCGACGCCTGATACGGTCCGCCGTACCGAGTCCCGGCGCAACCGCAGAACGGCTCGCGGTTGCGCCGTCACTGACGTACGGCAGTCCGTACGATTTCGATCCAGTCATTATTTTAACTAGTCCGACGTAGTGGGCGGTATGCCCGACGCCACCTCTCCGAGTAGCGGGTTTCGGACCGCTCTCGGCCTCTACCTCGGTGCTCTCGTCGCCGGCGTCGCCGCTTCGGTGGCGGCGACCCAGCAGGTTTCGGACGCCGTCCTCGCTGCCGTTTTCGTCGGCGGCCTCGCGACCGGGGGAATCTTCGGCGTCGTCGCCACACGGCTCGACGGCGACCTCGCGATCCGTCTCGGACGGAGCCGGCGTCGGCGCGCGCTGTTGTACCTGCCCGGGATTCCGGGCCTGCTCGGCGCGGCGGCCGCCACTATGTCCTGGTCCCCGATCGCCTCGACGTTCGTCGCGACCGGGTCGTCGCTCGCCCTTCTCGTGGTTGGCTACGTCCTCGGCGGTATCGCCCGAAGCGAGTACGTGGAGACGATAACCGCGGACGAACCGGCCGCCACCTGGGAGTGGACGCCGCCGGATGGCGGCAAAGCCGACACGTTACTCGCGGTACTCTGGGGGTTTCTGGCGCTCGTCAACGCTATCGACGGTAACGTGGCAGCCGCTATCGTCTGGCTACTGATCGCGATCGGCTGGATCGTCGCCGGCGCGATCGAGGGCCGCTGGCGGACGCCGTGGGGCGCCGACCCCGAGATCCGGGTCCACGAAGCTGGACTCGTCAAACGCCGTCCGTTCACGAAGGCGTTCGTCCCCTGGGAGGAGGTCTCCCACGTTCGGCTCCACGAGGACGAACTCGTCCTCGATCGCGGGCTGTTCGACGTCCGCCTCGAGCGATCCGAACTCGCCGACCTCGAGGCCGTCCGGGAGACGATCGAGCGAACCCTCGAGACCGCGGGCGCGGACGCGCGGTCCGTCCCGTAGTCCGTCGTTCGGCTACGCCAGGTCGGCCCGCCCGCTCGTCGCGCTTCGGAGCCGATCCCGGAGCGCCTCGGCCTCTGCGACCGGAACCCGAACCTCGAAGGTGACCTCTGCCTCGTAGTCGGCGTCGAACTCGAGGGCCTCGCTCTCTAAGATACTGCGGACGGTCCCGGAGTCGTCGTATTCGACGGTGACCCTCACCCGTTCGTGTGGCTGCTGCTCGACGATCCCTGCCTCCTCGACGGCCTCCTTCACTGCCCGGGAGTAGGCCCGGACGAGCCCGCCGACGCCGAGGTTCGTCCCGCCGTAGTAACGGGTGACGACGACCGCGCAGTTCTCGAGATCCTGCTGGGCGAGGACGTTCAGTGCCGGCTTGCCGGCCGAGCCGGAGGGTTCGCCGTCGTCGCTCGAGTACTCCCGGAGGAACTCCCCGTCGGGATCGGCCCGCACCCGGTAGGCAGGAACGTTGTGGGTCGCGTCGTCGTACTCCGCGGCGACGCTCTCGACGAACGACTCGGCGGCGTCGACGGCGTCGACGGGACGGACGTGGCCGAGGAACTCCGACCCCTGGACGACGAACGTCGCCGTCGCGGCGTCGGCGACGGTTCGGTACGTCTCGGTCACGCGGGACCACTCCGTCTCCGTCCCGGATCGATCATGGGGGCCGTACGCATGTGACCGAAAAGAGCCCGTCGGTCGTCGCGCCGGCCGGTGCCGCATCCGCTACGTTATTGGTCCTCGGTACGGTCTGTCGTCGCATGGACGACGCCATCATCGACGAGACGTTCGCCGACGAGCTTCGCAGCGCCTGTCGAACCACCGTCGGCGACGAACTTCGCAGCATCACCTACCTCACCGAGGAGGACGTCGAACAGGTGTACCTGCGGTCGGATCTCGATCGAACCGCCGACCTCGTCGGCTTTGCCGAACACGAGCGTCGCGGCTTTCACTCCCAGTCGGCTTACCGCAACACCCAGCTCGGCGAGTACGAGGCGACGATTCGGATGTTCGAGAACGGCTACCTGAGCCGCGTGATCCGGGGCTCACACGGCGTCTGGGTGACGACCGACAACATGTCGATGGAGCGCTTCGAGGAGCTGACGAGCGCGCTCAGTTCCCTCCTCGAGGAGAACGAGCCGGCGACCTGATCACTGCAGTTCGATCTTCCGGACGAACTCGAGGTCGCGGATCTCGGTGATCACGTTGCCCGGCAGATCCTGGTCCGTGACGAGGTAGAGCCGGGGTTCGTCGGTGAACTCGGGGTCCTCGCTGATCGTCTGCCGGATCGAAATACCGTGATCGGCCAGCGTTCCCGTAATCGTCGCGACGATCCCCTCCTGGTCGGCGTCGTCGACCGCGATCGACAGCACCGTCAGGTCCAGAACCGGCGCCAGATCCATCAGGCTCGGCACCTGCGAGATGTTCTGAAAGATCCGACGTAGCTCGGGATCCTCGAGGATGACGTCGGTCGTCGAGTCGACGACCCGCCGGTCGACGCCGATCTCGCGCGCGATCCCCGTGTTCGGGATCTCGATGCCGCCGGAGACGACCCGCCCGTCGTCGTTGACCGAAAAGCCCCGCTCGAGCAGCAGACGGATCACCGCCTGCTGGCTGGGCGACCCCTCGAACTTCTCCATAATCTCGTCGAACATGTCCGTACCGCCCGTACGCGTGCCGTCGTATAAGGATCGGTGATCAACGCGCGGCCTCGACCTCCCACTCTGCGAGACCGTCTACAGCGCCCCCTTCGTGCTCGGCGTTCCCTCCCGGCGGTCGTCGATCCGGGTCGCGTCGTCGAGCGTGCGCGCGAGCGCCTTGAACAGCGCCTCGACCTCGTGGTGGGCGTTCTCGCCGTCGACCTCGAGGTGCAGCGTCAGTCCGGCGTTCATCGCGAGCGACTCCCCGAAGTGGCGGGCCATGTCGCTCGTGAAGTCGCCGATCGCGTCCTGGGAGAACGCCCCGTCGAAGTAGAATCGGGGCCGGCCGCTGACGTCGACGACGGCGCCCGCCACGGCCTCGTCTAAGGGGACGCGGCGGTCGGCGTACCGGACGATTCCCGTGCGGTCGCCCAGCGCCTCGTCGAGCGCCGTTCCGACGACGATCGCGACATCCTCGACGGTGTGGTGGTCGTCGATCTCGAGGTCGCCGTCACACTCGACTTCGAGGTCGAACAGGCCGTGTTTGGCCAGCGCGGTCAACATGTGATCGAAGAAGCCGATCCCCGTCTCGACGTCGGCGTCGCCGCTGCCGTCGATCGCGAGGGTACACTCGATAGTCGTCTCGCTCGTCTCGCGGGTCACCGTCGCCGTTCGCTCGCTCATGGTGGATCGATACCGGCGCCGGTACAAGGTGGTTCCGCTCGGCTCGAGGGAGCCGCGTCCGTCGCTCCCGGGGAGTGAGTGCGGTTCGTCCGATCGAGTTCCGCAGAACTGATTATAAAAATTCTAACTGATTCTGGAACGGTTTCGAAACGTCCCTTGCACCACGAATCCCCGATAAAATAGCGCTAACCCATCCCAATATTCGTTTGCTTATATGATGGTTGTGGTGAATTTGTATATTACAAAGAGGTCTTCCCGGCCATGTCGAACCACTCCCCGCTCTCGAAGGACTCGGTCGCCCCCGCAGATCCGGACGCATCGTCGTCCGAGCGATACCACCGCCGATTCGTTCGCTCGATCGAACCGCCCGCCCGGTTCCTCGCGTTCTGGGCCGCGATCGCCCTCCCGTTCGTCCACCTCCCGCTGCTCGCGCGCGGTCTCGGCGATCCGAACGTCCTGCTCGCGTTCTCCGTACTGCTCGGAATCAACGTTCTCGCGCTCTACGTCGGTCACGAACACAACCAGGGTTGAGCCCGTCCGACCCCGATCCCGCCCGCTCGAGAGCCATCGGCGCACTGGAGCGCTGTTTTCGTTCCGAACCGATTATCTTCCCCCCTCTCCCACCGTTTGGTACGCGTGACTATCCGCGTCGACTGGCGCTCGAGTTGTAGCCTCACCGGAACGGTGCTCAAGTGGCTCGCCGTTCCGTTAGCCGCCCCGCTGGCGCTGGCGGCCTTCGACGGTGACGACCCGATCCCGTTTCTGGTCGCGATCGCCGTCACGGTCGCGGTCGGGGTCGCCCTCGAGCGCCTCTCCGCAGAGCGCTCGCTCGGCCAGCGGGAGGCGTTCCTGATGGTCGCGATCACCTGGCTCGGCGTCGCCGTGGTCGGCGCCGTTCCCTTCCTGTTAGCCGGACTCGCGGCCGGTCCGCAGTCCGCGTTCTACGGCGGGCTCGACGGCCCGGTCAACGCCCTGTTCGAGAGCATGAGCGGGCTGACGACGACGGGCGCGACCGTGATGAGCGGCTGGGACTTCGAAAACCAGTCGCGAGCAATCCTGCTCTGGCGCCAGCTGATCCAGTGGCTCGGCGGGCTCGGGATCCTGATCGTCGCGATCGGCTTGCTCTCGAGCCTGATGGTCGGTGGCGCCCAGCTGATGGAGACCGAGACCCAGACGCGGAACGTCCGCAAACTCCGCCCGCACATCGACGACACCGCCCGGCTCATCTGGGGGCTGTACGTCGGCCTGACGGTGCTCGCGGCCGCGACGTTCTACGCGCTCCACCTCGCGGGGCTCGGACCCAACATGGATCCCTTCAACGCAGTCTCCCACGCGTTGACCAGCGTCGCCACCGCGGGCTTCTCGCCGGAACCCGGTAGCGCCGGCGCCTTCTCGCCGATCGTCCAGTGGGCGATCATCCCGTTCATGATCCTGGGATCGACGAACTTCGTCCTGCTGTACTACGTGACGCAGGGCGACTACCGTCGCCCCTTCGAGTCCCAGGAGTTTCGCTTCTACATCGGCGTACTGGGGGTTTTCGGCACGATCGTCGCGGGCATCCTCTGGTTCGATCCGGCGGTAACCAAGAACCTCGAGCCGACGATCCGCCACGGACTGTTCAACGTCGTCTCACTGGTGACGACGACGGGCTACGCCTCGACCGACTTCGACCTGTGGGGGCCCGGCGCGAAACACATGCTCTTTCTCTGCATGTTCATCGGCGGGATGGCCGGCTCGACGACCTGTTCGATCAAGTCCCTGCGCTGGCTGGTGACGCTGAAGGCGTTCCGCAGAAGCCTCTTCACGTCGGTTCACCCGGAAGCGGTTCGGCCACTCCGCCTCGGAGATACCGTCGTCGACGAGGAGACGGTCCGAGATATCTACGCCTACGTCCTGCTGGCGATCGTGATCTTCTTCCTGCTGACGATCTTCGTGGTCGTCGACGCGGCCAGAACGGGGGATTCGGTCGGCGAGTTCGAGGCGATGGGCGCCTCGGCGTCGATCTTCCTGAACATCGGCCCCGCCTTCGAACGGGCCGGGCCGATGGACAACTACGCCGGCTTCTCGGTCACCTCTCGAGCGGTGATGGTGGTCATGATGTGGATCGGCCGCATCGAGATCATTCCCGTGCTCGTCCTGCTCACGCCGGCGTTCTGGAAGTCGTAGCCGACGGGCGCGGTTAGTCCTCGGCGACGGTCGCCTGCGCCTCCTCGAGCGTGAACTTCCCCTCGTACAGCGCGCTCCCGACGACGACCGCGGCCGCGCCGGTCTCCTCGAGCGCCCGCACGTCCTCGAGGGCCGCGACTCCGCCGCTGGCGATTACCGGAATCTCGGTCGCCTCGACGAGTTCCCGGACGGGGTCGGTGGCGACGCCCTCGAGCTGGCCCTCGACGTCGACGTTCGTAAAGAGGATCGCAGCGGCACCCAGCTCGGCGTACCGTTCGGCGGCCTCGACGGGCGTCACGCCGGCGCCCTCGGTCCAGCCCTCGACGACGACCTCGCCGTCTTTCGCGTCGAGACTCACGACCACGCTGTCGGGGTACTCCTCGCTGATCTCGGCGACGATATCGGGGTCCTCGACGGCCGCCGTTCCGAGGATGACGCGGTCGACGCCGCGCTCGAGCAGGTCGACGGCGTCGTCGGCGGTTCGGATCCCGCCGCCCAGCTGCGTGGGAACGTCGACGGCGTCGATCACCGCGTCGATGGCGTCGGCGTTTCCTCGCTCGCCCTCGAAGGCGCCGTCGAGGTCGACGAGGTGGAGCGTCTCCGCGCCGGCGTCGATCCAGCGCTCGGCGGCCTCGACGGGGTCGCCGTACGTCTTCTCGGTGCCGCGCTCGCCCTGGACCAGCTGGACGACTTCGCCGTTCTGAACGTCCACCGCGGGGATCACCTCGAACCCGTTTGATTGCATACTCGAGTGCGCGGGGCCAACGCGAGTAAAGGCGACGGTTTCGACGACTGCCACCGGAAGCGGAGTGTCCGGCGATCGTCCGGAACTGTTACCTGTCGGGTGGGAGTGAAAACGCAGTATGCCGGAGCGCCTGGTGCTCGCCCAGGAGGTGACGACCCAGCCGGAGCTGACGACCGACATTCTGGTCGTGCTCGGCGTGGTTGCCCTCGCGCTCGTGCTCTTTCTCACCGAACGGCTGCCGATCGACGTCACCGCGATCCTGCTGATCGTCGTGCTGGTCGTCCTCGAGCCCTGGACCGGCGTCGATCCGAGCACCGGCGTCTCGGGCTTCTCGAACGACGCGACGATCACGGTGCTCGCGATGTTGATCCTGAGCGGCGGGGTCGCCCGCACGGGACTCGTCCAGGAGCTCGGCCGGCGGATGGCCGCCTACGCGGGCGACAGCATCCACAAACAGCTGTTCGGGTCGGTGCCCCGCTACAGCTGCTGTTGTCGATCGTCACCGTGGGCGGCATCGCGTACTTCTGGGGCGTTTGAGGTGCCGGAGGTGTCCAAAATCTCGGGGGTTGAACGAACGTTGGGACTGATCCGATACGAATGTTATTTCGATTATATCTATGCCTTACGAGGGAGGTCCAGTAGTTATTTTAAGACGATACCCGTATTATCCGATAATGGTTGAGACTCTTCTACTGATTGGTGTTATCGCTTCGGCTTTCGTCGGCTTTAACATTGGTGGCTCCTCGACGGGGATCACCTGGGGGCCGTCGGTCGGCGCCGGAATCGTAAAAAAAACTACTGCAGCGGCGGTCATGACGGTTTTTGTCTTTCTCGGCGGAATAACCGTTGGACAGAACGTGATGGAGACGCTCAGTGAGGGGATCATTACGATCGACCTCACGCTATCGGCGGGGGTCGCCGTCCTCTTCTTTATCGGGCTCGGCATTCTCGTCGCCAACGTCTTCGGCGTCCCCGTTCCGACCTCGATGACGACCGTCGGCGCGATCGCTGGACTCGGACTGGCGACCGGGACGCTCAACTACACGACGATCGCCGAGATCATCTCGTGGTGGGTTGTAACGCCGATCATCGGGTTCTGGATCGGTGGTATCATCGGCCGCTACATCTATCCGGAGGTCAACCGTCGAGTACAGATCGAAAAGAGCGACGGACCGCTGCTCACGCTCGAGCGGGAGGGAACGATCCCGAAACCGGCACTCGGACCGAACACGACCCCGTCGGAGGTCACTACCACGGTCGTCGTCCTCGGTATCGGCTGTTACATGGCGTTTAGCGCCGGCGCGAGCAACGTTCCGAACGCCGCCGCCCCGCTGGTCGGCGAGGCGGGACTGGAGGTAAACACCGCGGTCGTCATCGCTACCTTCGCGATCGGGATCGGCGCGTTTACCATCGCTCGCCGAACGATGGACTCGGTCGGCGGCGAACTGAGCGACATCCCACTGCTTGCGGCGCTGTTCGTCATGCTGACGGCATCGACGATTACAACGATTCTCTCCTATATTGGGATCCCAATCAGCCTCGTGATGGCGACGGTGATGACGATCATCGGAATCGGTTGGGGTCGGGCGACCCGACCGATCACGTTCCGCGAGGCGGTCACTCGCGACAGCGAGGCCCAGGAGCGCGATATCGAACTGGGCGTAATCGTCGCCGAGGAAGAGAAGGACGAACCGTCGCCCCCGATCGGCGAAGCGGAGACCGAGGACGTGCTTCACGGGAGCGATCTGTTCAACCCTCGAGCGGTGATCAAGTACGTCTCGATGTGGATTATCGGCCCGTCGATGTCGACGCTGCTTGCCTACGGATTCTTTACGCTCCTTCCGGGCGTCGCCTGACAGACGGGATACTTAGGTTCCCGGCTGTCGTATCTCGGGCTATGCTCTCGCGAATTCTCGTTCCGATGGACGACTCCGAACCGGCCAGTCACGCCCTCGAGTACGCACTCGACAACCATCCCGACGCCGAGGTCACCGTCTTGCACGTCGTGGGGTCTCCCTCGATGATGATGGGCGACGCGGTGGGACTTACCCTCGAAGACGATATCAGCGAAGCCGCAGCCGAACGCGCTGAACCGGTCTTCGACCGCGCTCACGAGATCGCGGACGAACGGGACCGCGAAATCGAGACGATCGTCGGCATCGGTCATCCGGCCCGGAACGTTATCGACCGTGCCGACGACTACGATACGATCGTACTCGGCGCTCACGGTAAGGACTGGAACCGTGCGACGCGTCGGTTCCTCGTCGGAAACATCGCCGAGACGGTCTCGAAAAGAGCACCGATACCGGTAACGATCGTTCACTGACGTATGGACCAGTTTGCTACGGTTTCGATTCGCCCTCGACCGACTCCTCGACGATCTCTTCGACTTCCTCCTCTTGAGGGAGCTGTTCGACGCGTTCGTCGACGGCCTCGACCTTCGCCTGTACCTCGTCAACTTGCTTCTTGACAGTCTCGCCGACGGTCTCTTCGACCGTTTCCTCGACGGTCTGCTCGACCTGGGACTGTACTTCGCCAACCTGTTTCTCGACGGTTTCACCGACAGTTTGCTCGACGGTTTCACCGACCTGCTTCTCGACGGTTTCACCGACAGTTTGCTCGACGGATTCACCGACAGTTTGCTCGACGGTTTCACCGACCTGCTTCTCGACGGTTTCCTCGACCGCCTGGGTCATCCAGTCGGGGTCGAACCGAGCCATCTTCCAGACGACGTGAACGACGTAGGAGGCAAAGACGCCAACGCCGAACGCGATTCCGATGTTAGTATCTAGTGTTGCGATCAGAACGATCGAGAGCGCGATCAACGCCCCGTAGGCGAGATCGACGGCTGCGTCGACGCGGATCGGATTCAGCATCATCGACCGTCACCCGTCCATCCCAACCCGCCACCTTCCGATCGTTCGATGCTGCGGTCGCATCGCTCGCGTCCCACTTGAAGTTCGATCGATCGCCGATCCCTCGACTGCAGTCGGTTCCGGACGGTGGTCATACGCCCGGTGTTCGGCGCGCGAGCGGTTGAATCCTTTGGGATTTTCCTCGGGGACGAGCAATATTGCGAACGCGATCGCCCCGATCTACGGCACCGGCGATATCGACATGATTCCGCTGATTCTGATCGGGTCGGCCGCCGTCGCCGTCGGCTGTTTCACCATTGCTCGACGGACCCTCGATACGCTCGGTAACGACATCACGAATTTGCCGCTGACGGCCGCGATCGTGGTCGCGGTCATCAGTTCGACCATCGTCGTCGGCCTCTCCTGGATCGGCATCCCCGCCAGTTTCGTCGTCATCGCGACGATGAGCATTATCGGACTCGGGTGGGGTCGAGCCTCGCGGACGACGACACTCTCGGATGCGCGAGAGGGTGAAGAGACCCGCGTCTCGGTCGGCGCACTCGCCGCGGAGGAGGAAGGCGAACACTCTCCGGAGATCGGCAAGGAGGAACCCGACGACATCCCGCAGCCGTCGGATCTGTTCGATCCCTCGACGACGGCCCGCGTAATTCTCATGCAGAACGTCGTTCCGGTGATCTCGACAGTCGGCGCGTTCCTGACGTTCCGGTTCGTTCCGATCTTCGGCCTCTGATCGCGCCTCGATATTCGGGCGCGCGCCGCTCGCTCGAGTTCGCCCCCTCGATCGGTCCGATTCTTTGCTCGGTTCCGTAATTGTGTGGTACAGGCCTGCAGTAGCCGGCAACGGCTCGGATCGAACAGCAAGCTATACCAAGGCGGGACTCGAATCGTCGTGTGATGCCCACGGTAGAATACCTCAACTACGAAGTGCTGGACGACCAGGGCTGGGAAATGGACGACGACGACCTCTTCGATCAGGCCGCCGATGCCGGCCTCGACGAGGAAGACTACGGAACCCTCGACGTCGCCGAGGGCGAGTACATCCTCGAGGCCGCCGAGGCGCAGGGCTACGACTGGCCCTTCTCCTGCCGTGCGGGTGCCTGCGCGAACTGCGCAGCGATCGTCTACGAGGGCGAGATCGACATGGACATGCAGCAGATCCTCTCGGACGAGGAGGTCGAGGAGAAGAACGTCCGTCTGACCTGTATCGGTTCCGCCGAGACCGACGAGGTCCAGATCGTCTACAACGCCAAACACCTCGACTACCTGCAGAACCGCGTCATTTAATCGGCCGCGTGGACGTTCGATCTCGTTTTTATTTACTGTCCAGTAGACGAAGCTGTGCGAAATCCGGCTCGCGTACCGATCGGTCCCTCACTCCCGTCGGCGCTTCCAGAAATCATCATGATTTTTAGAACTTGTGGAGCGACTCAGTCCGGTTCCGTCGAAAGGCTCGACGGTATCAGACCGTGACAGCCTCGATACATTCCGAGGTTCGGAGTGACCGGTTTTCCTTGCCCGAGTGTGATTTCCAGCAGCTGCGAAACCGATATTGGTTTCTTCTTAGCCAGTAGGAAACTGTGCGAGGTTTCATATCGGTCGTACATATAATGTGGAGTATGACACGGGACGGGAGCAACGGCGGATCCCGAAGCCGTCGTTCGGTCCTCGCCACGATGGGCAGTCTCGCCGGCACGGCCGCGGCAGGCTGTCTCGGAAGCGACTCCGCTTCGGTCAGCGTGCTGTCGGCCGGGAGCCTCGCCCGGACGTTCGAAGACTACGTCGGCCCGGCGTTCGAGGACGAGACCGGGCTCGAGGTTCGCGGCGAGTACTACGGGACGAACGCGGTCATGCGGATGATCGAGGACCGGACCAAACACCCCGACGTCGTCGTGAGCGCCGATGCGACCCTGCTTCGGGACCGACTGCACGGCGAGTTCACCGACTGGGACCTCGAGTTCGCGACCAACAGTGTCGGTATCGGTTACAACGAGGAGACGTCGTTCGGACGCGGCCTCGAGAACGGCGAGCCCTGGTACGAGCTGGTGCTCGAGACCGAGGAGGGCGACGTCTCGATCGGCGACCCCGACCTCGATCCGCTCGGCTATCGCGCCGTCCAGGCGTTCGAACTGGCCGAAAAGGAGTACGGTCTCGAGGGCCTTCGCGACGAGCTGCTGGAACTCGTCTACGAGGAACCCGAAGAGCCCCAGATGATGGCGGGCGTCGAGAGCGGCTCTCGAGCCGCCTCCGTCGTCTACCGAAATATGGCCGTTGACCACGGGATGCCCTTCCTCGAGTTTCCCGACGCGTACAACTTCGCGGAGCCCGAGCTGGCCGACCACTACGCGACGGTCGAGTTCACGACCGACGAGGAGGGGTACACCGCGGAAGGGCGCCCGGTGTTGTACAACGCCACGGTACTCGACGAGGCTGACGCCCCCGACGCCGGTCGCGACCTCGTCCAATTCCTCGCCGACGAGCCCGATCTGCTGGTCGACGCCGGGCTGACCGTTGGTGACAGCCTCCCCCGTTCGGAGGGTGACCTCCCGGAGGCGATCGACGGATGAGCCTCGCCAGGCGCTTCCCGACTCGCCGCTCGAGCCGGCTGCCGGAACTGCTCGTTCCCGCGCTGCTGGGCGGACTCGTCCTCGTCTACTTTGCGATCCCGTTCGTCGCGTTTCTGGCCCGGACCGGGGCGGTCGACGTCGTCGGGGAGCTGTCGACGCCGGAGGCCCGGGTGGCGATCCGCAACTCCCTGATTACCGCTCCGATCTCGACCGCAATCTCGACCGTCCTCGGGGTCCCGCTCGCGTACGTTCTCGCCCGCAGGTCGTTCGTCGGAAAGCGGCTCGTCGAGGCGCTCGTGATCCTGCCGCTCATCGTCCCGCCGGTCGTCGGCGGCGCGATGCTCCTCACCGCCGTTGGCCGGTTCACTCCTATCGGCGCCGCCGCCGCGGCCGCCGGAATCCCGCTGACGGACAGCCTGCTCGGCGTGATCCTCGCACAGACGTTCGTCGCCGCGCCGTTCGTGATCATCACCGCTCGAGCCGGGTTCGGCGCGGTCGACGAACGGCTCGAGCAGGCCTCCCGATCGCTCGGCTACGGGCCGCTCTCGACGTTCTGGAACGTCTCGCTGCCGCTGGCTCGCGGGGCGATCGTCGCGGGGATCGTCCTGACGTTCGCGCGGGCGATCGGCGAGTTCGGCGCGACGATGATGGTCGCGTACAACCCGCGGACGATGCCCACGCGGATCTGGGTGGAGTTCATCGCCGGCGGTATCGACGCGATCGTCCCGCTCGGGCTCGCGCTGCTCGGCATCACGCTGGCCGTCCTCGCGGCGGTCCAGCGATTCGGCCGCGTGCCGACGGTGATCGACCGATGATCCTCGAGCTCGAGGGTCTGACTCACCGGTACGGCGACGAGCTGGCGGTCGACGACGTCTCGTTCGGGCTCGAGGAGGGCGAACTCGTCGCGCTGCTCGGCCCCAGCGGTTGCGGAAAGACGACGATCGTGCAGGCGATCGCCGGCCACGTCCGTCCGACGGCGGGGCGGGTCCGCCTCCGCGACCGGGACGTCACCGACGAGCCGCCCGAAGCGCGCCGCGTCGGGCTCGTCTTCCAGGAGTCGACGCTGTATCCCCATATGACCGTCAACGAGAACGTCGCCTACGGCCTCGCGTCCCGCGACATCGACGCTCGAAGGCGGGAGGAACTGGTCGCGGAGTACCTCGAGCTGGTCGACCTCCGCGATCAACGGGACGCCTACCCCGCCGAACTGAGCGGGGGACAACAGCGCCGGGTCGAACTGGCTCGTGCGCTGGCCCCGCAACCGGACGTGCTGTTGCTCGACGAACCGCTGTCGGCGCTCGACCGAGCGCTCTGCGAGCGGCTGCGGGATGAGATCGCCTGCATCCAGGACGAGACAGGGGTCACGACCCTGTTCGTCACCCACGATCAGGAGGAGGCGATGGCGCTCGCCGATCGGCTCGTCGTGATGGACGACGGTCGGATCTCCGGCGACGGGCCCCCACGGACGCTGTACGAGTCGCCGCCGACCCCGTTCGTGGCGTCGTTTCTCGGCCGATCGAACGCGCTCCCGGCGACGGTCGTCGCTCGAGAGCCGCTGACCGTCGCACTGGGCGATCGGGAGATCCAGCTGTGTAACAGCGATCGTTCCCCACCGCCAGGAACGCCAGTTACGTGCCATATCCGTCCCGAGGATCTGTCGGTTCGACCCCCAGGTGCCGCCGGAACCGACGGAACGACGCCCTCGCTTACGGGCGACGTTGCGGACGTCACGGACGTGGGCCGACGGTACGACGTGACCGTTCGGCTCGAGACCGGCGACGAACTCGTCGTGGAAGCCGTCGACGATCCCCCCCAGACCGGCGAGCGACTCGCGGTCGACCTTCCGCGGGATCGGATCGCGGTGTTCGACGCTGACGGACGTAAACGGGAGCGTTCCGTCTCCGTACCCGAAACGGAAGGCTGACCCCGCCGGCGGGTCGTACGATTCCGATCGCTACCCTCCGTTCGGTGGTCGACCACCCTCGAGCAGCCGGTATATTTCCACTAACGTCTGTCAGGAAGCAACTGGTGCCGGGGCCGAAAAGATAACGCCGCAGCGCTCGAGAGTAGCCGGTCGTGACACCTCTCGACGTCGCGACGGTTCCGGATCTGCTCAGGCTCCTCGCCGTTCCGGTCTTCGGCTGGGCCGCCGTTCGCGACGTCAGAACCAGACGGATCTCGAGTTCGATCTGGATCCCGCTGGCCCTGCTCGGTGGCGTCCTCCTGCTGTGGGACGGCCTCGCGGCCCGGGCGGCCGGTCCCGCGATCTGGCAGTACGAGTTTCTCGTCCCGGCGGCGATCAGCCTCGGCTTCGTCGTCCCCTTCGCGTACCTGTGCTGGTGGTTCGGCGCGTTCGGCGCCGCGGACGGGAAGGCGCTGCTGGTACTCGCCTTGCTGTTCCCGACGACGCCGCAGTACGTCCTCGGCTCCTGGTCGATTCCCGTCGCGCCGTCGCCGCTCGGGGCGTTCTCGTTTACGATCCTGACAAACGCCGTCCTCGTCGCGCTCGCGATTCCGCTTGCCCTGGCGGCCCGCAACGCCGCCGCCGGGCGCCTCACACGACTCGCCCTCGTCGGCCGACCCGTCCCCTGGGAGCGGGTGCCGACGACTCACGGCAAACTGCTATCGGCGCCCGGCGAGGACGCGGGCGGCGGGCTCGACCTCGACGCCCTGCGGATGTATCTGCGGTGGCGCGGCCTGACGCTCGCCCGGCTCCGGGAGCAGCCCGACCGGTTCCGGGATCCCGATACGCTTCCCGACGAGCCGAACCCGCCGACCGACGGCGCCGTCACCGACGGACCGGTCGGCGACGCGGGTCCCGCCCTCGGGGAGCCGGTCCGGGACGGAGGCGACCGATCGCGTGCGTACGACGACCCCTGGGGGGCCGAACGGTTCCTCGAGGATATTGACGGTACGGCCTACGGAACGACACCGGCGGAGCTTCGTGGGGGGCTCGAGGCCCTCGCGACTCGGGACCGAGTCTGGATCTCGCCGGGGATGCCCTTCCTCGTCCCGCTGTTTCTCGGACTCGTCGTCGCGCTCACCTACGGCGACGTGCTGCTGGGGACCCTACTGTAGGGAGCGCTCGTAGGCCGGGACGAGGGCCGTCCAGAAGAGGACGAATGCGGCGCCGACGCCGACGACCAGCAGCCAGGGCCACTGGGCGCCGATCGGGAACCCGCCTAGGAGCAACGAGACGGTGCCGACGAGCAACAGCGCGGCGACGCAGACGCTCGCGAGTTCGATCGTCGCCGCGACGGGGTTCGCTTGCAGGCGAGCGCCGACGTCGGGAACTGTCATACGCGATTCTCGCTCGAGAGAACCAAAACTGTCACGGCCGAGTCAGGCTCGAGACTCGATGTCGGCGGCGATGTCGTCGAGTTCGTCGTCCGCGAGGTCGGGTGCTTCGCCCGCGACGCCGTGGATCGGGCCGCCGCCGTCGCCCTCGAACCGGGGGACGATGTGGCAGTGAACGTGGGGCACTTCCTGGCCGGCTTCCTCGCCGTTGTTGAACGCGACCGTCGAGGCGTCGGCGTCGACGGCGTCCTCGACGACCGGCACGAGTCGGTGGACCGTCGCGTACAGATCCGTCGCGACGTCGTCGGGGACGTCGTTCAGTCGCTCGTACTCGTCTTTCGGGATCACCAGCGTGTGCCCCGGCGCCAGCGGGTTGGCGTCGAGGAAGGCGACGGTGGTCTCGTCCTCGTACACGATGCGTGCCGGGATCTCTCCCTCGACGATCTGCGTGAAGATCGTACCCATACGCGAGTGTGTGTCGGCTCGCCGTAAGAAGGTTACCCGGCACCCGTGCTCAGAACTGGATGTGGGAGGTCGAACTCGGTCCGTCGCCGCCGTCGTCGTCGCTGGCTCCGCCCTCCCGGAGGAAGCTGACGTCGTCGTCGGTCAGGTACACCTCTCCGTCCTCGACCTCGATCCCGACGTCGACAAGCGTCGTGTTCGCGGCTTCCCCGTTGTCGCAGTAGCCCGAGCAGGTCTCGAACACCGAGCCGTGTTTCGGACAGACGATCCCGCCGTCGCGGATCACGGCGCCGATCCCCTCTCGGTGGAGCCGCTGGTTCTCGTGAGTACATCGGTTGACCCACGCCTCGACGGGGCCGCGATCGTCGTCGTCGCAGGGGACGAGGATCACCTCCGTTTCCTCGCCGCGCCCGTCCCGTACCGTAAATAGCCAGGAGCCGTCCTCGAGAACCGTTTCGACGCTCGTCAGTCGGTGTCGAACCGCCATACCTCGAGTTGGGCGGCGAACGGCTTAGGCGTCGGGGCCGTCGACGAGTTCGTCGAGCGTCGCGCCGATCTCGGCGAGATACTCCTCGGGTTCGTACCCCATACGGACGATCCAGACGTCCTGGTAGGACGGGTGCAGGATCGGAACGAGCCAGGTGTCGAGGCGCTCGCAGTGAACGGGCTCGAGAACCGACTCGATGAACCCCTCGAGCCGTCGCTCCTCGGCCGCCAGTACGGATTTCGTCGCGTGCTTGCCCGTCGCGAGAACGACGTCGGGCTCGAGCGTCTCGACCTCCGTCACCAGGTGAGTCCGGCAGTTCGCCCGCTCCTCGTCGGTGGGTTCGCGGTTGCTGGTCGGATCCTCCTCGCTCGCCGGAAAACACTTCACTGCGTTCGTGTAGTACGACCGCTCGTCGTGGCCGACGCGCTCGAGCATCCGCCGGATCCGTCGGCCGGAGTGTCTGGAGGTGTAGGCCTTCCCGGTCCAGTTGCCCCCCTTCCAGCGGTCGGCGTCGGGGTTTCCGGACCCGGGCGCTTCGCCGACGACGAGCACGTCGGCGTCGAGCGGGCCGGTTCCCCACGAGATGCAGTTTCGATCCTCGGCGAGGGCGGGACAGCGCCGGCAGTCGGGCTCGATGACGTTCCTCGAGTCGGGAAACGGCGGTTCGACTGGTCCGGTCCCGTCGTTCGAAGCTGGCACGGGCTCGTTCGGGGCTCGAGGCGTATAGGCCGGTCGGATCGGGGCGGATCGAGGGACAAGTTTACCTTCGCCGGGTGACTCTCGGACGATAATGGCTTCCGAACTCATCGCCGAATCGCTCGCACTGTTACTCTACGTCCTCGTTGGAGCAGTCCTGACCGCCGGGGGACTCGCCGCGGAGTACGCGAGCCTCCAGCACTTCGGCTCGGGCGAGGCCGTCGTTGCCCTGTGGCTCGCCGGCCTCGGTGCGGTCATGCTCTACGCGGGCGTCTACGGCATCGGCTACCAGAAGATCTTCTCGTCGATTCGCTCGAGCTAACTCCGTTCCGCCAGTTTCGTCGCCTCGTAGTCCAGTTTGACCAGCAACGCGAGCGCTCCGACGACGAGGAGCGCGACGCCGACGAGCCTCGTGAGCGCGCCGATCACCTCGTAGAGTGCGTTCAGGCCGCCCTGGAACTCCACGAACGCCGGCAACGCGTCTCCCGTCTCGAGGCATCCACCAGCCGGCGAGGACGACCGCGAGGAGTTTCAGAACCGCCCCGTCGACCACGACTCCGAGCGCATCCCGGGCCTCGAGGAGACGCTCGACGCTCGGTCCTCGAGGTCCGTCGATCCCCGTCGAGCGGAACCTGCAATATCGATTCCTCTTTACCGTCCCGTGCAATTACGTCTGGTATGAGCAGGTTCGGCGAGGTCGACGACCAGTACGACCCCCACGCGCTCGAGCAACGGGTCTTCGACTACTGGGACGACGTCGACGCCTACGAACAGACGGTCGAGCACCGATCCGACGGCGACTCCTTTTTCTTCGTCGACGGCCCGCCGTACACCTCCGGGTCGGCGCATATGGGAACGACCTGGAACAAGTCCCTGAAGGACGTCTACATCCGCTTCCTGCGGATGCAGGGGTACGACGTTACCGATCGCCCGGGCTACGACATGCACGGGCTGCCGATCGAGACCCGCGTCGAGGAACGGCTCGGCTTCGAGAACAAGAAGGACATCGAGGAGTTCGGCGAGGACGAGTTCATCCGGGAGTGCAAGGAGTACGCCGACGAACAGCTCGATGGCCTGCAGTCGGACTTCCAGGACTTCGGCGTCTGGATGGACTGGGACGACCCCTACCGGACCGTCGAGCCGGAGTACATGGAGGCCGCCTGGTGGGGCTTCTCGAAGGCAGCCGAACGCGGCTTGGTCGAGAAGGGCCACCGTTCGATCTCGCAGTGTCCGCGCTGTGAGACCGCCATCGCGAACAACGAGGTCGAGTACGAGGACGTCGAGGACCCCTCCATTTACGTGAAATTCGACCTCGAGGATCGGGAGGGCTCGGTCGTCATCTGGACGACGACGCCGTGGACGATTCCGGCGAACACGTTCGTCGCGGTCGATCCCGACCTGACCTACCAGGGCGTCCGCGCCGAGAAAGACGGCGAGGAGGAGGTCATCTACGTCGCCGAGGACTGCGTCGAGGGCGTCCTCAAGGAGGGCCGCTACGACGACTACGAGGTCGTCGAGACCCTGACGGGCGAGGAGATGATCGGCTGGGAGTACGAACATCCCCTCGCCGAGGAAGTCCCCGACCACGTCGACGTCGACGACGCTCTCCAGATCTACGACGCGGCGTACGTCGAGGCCGACCGCACCGGGCTCGTTCACTCCGCACCCGGCCACGGTGAGGAGGACTTCGAGCGGGGCCGCGAACTCGGGCTGCCGATCTTCTGTCCCGTCGGCGGCGACGGCGTCTACGGCGACCAGGCCGGCACGTACGAGGGCCAGTTCGTCAAAGAGGCCGACGAGGAGATCATCGCTGACCTCGAGGACAACGGGGCGATGCTGTCCTCGGGAACGGTCCACCACAGCTACGGTCACTGCTGGCGCTGTGACACGGGCATCGTCCAGATCGTCACCGACCAGTGGTTCATCACGATCACCGACGTCAAGGAGGAGCTGCTGGACAACATCGAGGACAGCGAGTGGCACCCGCAGTGGGCCCGGGACAACCGGTTCCGGGACTTCGTCGAGGAGGCGCCCGACTGGAACGTCTCCCGCCAGCGCTACTGGGGCATCCCCCTTCCCGTCTGGACGCCCGAGGATCGGGACGACGACGAGGACATGATCGTCGTGGCCGACCGCGAGGAACTCGTCGAGCGGGTCGACCAGGAGATCGAGTACGACAGCGTCGACCTCCACAAGGACACCGTCGACGAGCTGACGATCACCGAGGACGGCAAAACGTACACCCGCGTTCCCGACGTCTTCGACGTCTGGCTCGACTCCTCTGTGGCCTCCTGGGGCACGCTGAACTTCCCCTCGGACGACAGCAAGTTCGACGAACTCTGGCCGGCCGACCTCATCCTCGAGGCTCACGACCAGACCCGGGGCTGGTTCTGGTCCCAGCTCGGGATGGGCACCGCGGCGCTCGGCGAGAGCCCCTACCAGGAGGTCCTGATGCACGGCCACGCGCTGATGCCCGACGGGCGGGCGATGAGCAAGTCCAAGGACATCCTGATCGACCCTCACGAGGCGATCGACCGCCACGGCCGGGACGTCATGCGACTCTTCTTACTGTCGAACAACCCCCAGGGCGACGACATGCGCTTCTCTTGGGACGGGATGCAGACGATGGAGGACAACCTCCGGACGCTGTGGAACGTCTTCCGGTTCCCGCTGCCGTACATGCGGCTGGACGACTTCGATCCCCGGGAGACGGACCTCGAGGATGTAGACCAGGACCTCGAGCTGATCGACGAGTGGGTGCTCGCCCGGCTGCAGTCGACGAAAGCCGAGATGACCGAGGCGTTCGAGGACTACCGCCAGGACCGCGCGCTCGATGCGCTCCTCGAGTTCGTCGTCGAGGACGTCTCCCGCTTCTACGTCCAGGCGGTCCGCGAACGGATGTGGGAGGAAGACGACAGCGCCTCCAAGGAGGCGGCCTACGCGACGATCTACCACGTCCTCCGGGAGACGGTCGCCCTGCTCGCCCCCTACGCCCCGTTCGTCAGCGACGAGATCTACGGCACCCTCACGGGCGAGGCCGAACACGACACCGTCCACATGTGCGACTGGCCTGCCCTCGAGGAGTTCTGGGTCGACGACCAGCTCGAGGACGACGTCGCCTTCCTGCGGGCGATCGAGGAAGCAGGCGCCAACGCCCGCCAGCAGGCAGGTCGCAAGCTCCGCTGGCCCGTCCCGCGGGTCGTCGTCGCCGCCGACGACGAGCGCGTCGTCGACGCGGTCGAGCGCCACACCGACCTGCTCGAGGATCGGCTCAACGCCCGCGAGATCGAACTCGTCTCGGCCGAGAACCGCTGGGAGGAGCTTCGGTACAGCGCCGAGGCGGACATGAGCGAACTCGGCCCGGCCTTCGGCGACCGCGCCGGGCAGGTGATGAACGCGCTCAACGAGGCCCGCATCGACGAGCCGGATCTCGAGGCCCTCGAGGCGGCCGTCGCGGACGTGCTCGAGGACGGCGAATCGATCGAGGAGTCGATGGTCTCGTTCGTCACCGAGACCCCCGACGACATCGCCGGCACCGCCTTCTCGCTCGACGGCGACGACCGCGGGGTCGCCTACGTCGACGCCTCGCTCACCGATGACATCGAGAGCGAGGGGTACGCCCGCGAGGTCATCCGCCGGGTCCAGGAGATGCGCAAGGACCTCGACTTAGACGTCGAGGAGCGGATCGTCCTCGAAGTCGAGATCGACGACGACCGCGTGGCTTCGCTGGTCGAGGAACGCGAGAACCTGATCCGCGAGGAGGTCCGGGCCGACGAGCTGCGGACCGTCGAGGACGGCCACCGCAAGGAGTGGGACGTCGACGGGGTCGCGATGGAGATCGCGCTCGAGCCCGTTGCGGCGGCCGAAGCGTCGGACTAAGCGCAAAACCGGATTTTTCGTCATTAGCAGTTGGCCATCCGCCTTTTTTGTTCGGTCGCGGTGTCGAACTCAGAACAGTCGATTCGTTATATAGATCTGCAAATGGACGGCCGACTCGAGTCTGCACCCCTGACTGACCACCGGCGGGTGGGATTGAAAGGGGCCAGGGGTTTCCGGGGTGATACTGACGAGTAGCAGGTTCTGCTCACACGAACACAGGGGATTGCCACGCCCTCCCCAACCGATTCGTTCGGTCGGGTCACTCCCTCACTCATCCCTCGCACAGTATCGTCGACCGTCCTCACTGACGTTCGGCCGGTCGACAGCGCGCGCCACTGTAGAAGGGATGGTCGGACCGAGCTGAGATATCAGGAACGCAATTTCCACTCGAGAGGCTGAATACCGAAACCGTGCTCCGCTCTACCGTTACAGTTCGTCGGCGATCGAGGGCGCGACCGAGACCTCGCTGTACTGGCGCTCGATCGTGTCGGTGCCGTAGATCGCCTCGACGCCGGCCCTCGAGAGCTTCGTGACGGCGTCGCGGGCGAGCAGCGGGTGGACGCAGGTGACGAACACGCGGCCGACCCCTCGGTCGCCGAGGACGCCGACGGCCTCGCTCATTGTCGACCCCGTCGCGATGATGTCGTCGGTGACGACGACGTCCCGATCCGCGACGGCGACGTCGCTGGGGGAGATCTCGACCTCGGTACCCGAGAGGCGAGTCTTCTCGAAGTAGTCCGTCGCACCCGTCCCGTAGGCGTCCCGCACGGTCTCGGCGAGTTCGATCGCGCCCGCGTCGGGCGAGAGGAAGACGGGATCCTCGAGATCGGCCGGGAGGGGTTCGGCCAGCCGGTCGGCGGCGTCGACGGCCGTCGCGGTCGGCTCGAAGAACTCGCAGATCGACTCCTCGTGGGGGGTGACGGTGAGCACGCGATCCGTTCCGGTCGAGACGGCCCGCGCGACGGCCCGCGCCGAGATCGGGTGGCCCGCCTCGAAGGCCTTGTCCTGGCGGCCGTAGCCCATGTACGGCAACACGGTCACGACCTCGTCGGCGCCAGCCTCCCGGACGGCGTCCTGGAGCTGGAGCACCTCGAGGTGGGCGTCGCTCGAGGTCGTCGAGGCGACGACGATCGCCCGGTCGACGTCGCGGTCGGCGACGTCGGGGGCGGCCGCGAGCAGTTCGCCGTCGGGGAAGCGGTCGTACTCGACGGCGGCGAGCGGTTCCTCGAGTTCGCGGGCGAGGGCCGCGGCGAGGGCCTGTGAGGTGGATCCGCTGACGATCATACTCGTTGCCACAGCGCCGCGGGTAAACCCGCTTTCGTTCTCGGTGCCGGGTCACGCGGTCCGGCGGGACGGAAGGGCTACGGCCGGGCCGACCGTAGCTGGCGAACGGATGGACTCCGAGACGGCCGCACGGATCGTCGAGACCGCCCTCGGGACCGAACTCCGATCGGTTCGTCGTCCCGATCCGGGCTCGGTCGCCGACACGCTCGTCCTCGAGCTGGCGGACGACCCCGGACGTGCGATCTGCAAGCGCGGCGGCGCCAGCGTCTGGACGGGCGACGTGATCGAACCGCTGGCCGTCGACCTCGTCGGCTCGGTAACCGACCTTCCGGTTCCCGAGCTGCTCGCTTCGGGCTCGCTCGCGAACCCGTCCGACGGCGGGCCCGAACGGTGGGCCCTCTACGAGTTCCTACCGGGCCGAAATCCCGGCCCCGAGTATCCGGGTCTCGAGCCGGCGGTCCGCAGGCGACTCGTTCGAGAGGCCGGCGAACTGCTCGGGCGGCTCCACGCGACGGGCCCGCTCGCGTTCGACCGCGTCGGCGGGCTCGCCCGCGAGGGATCGGCGCTCCGGCTGTGCGAGCCCGAGGGCTGGCACGTGGTGGATTTCGGACCCGCGCTCGAGGCGCTCCCGGTTCCGCCGGCCGGCGGTTCGGGTCGCCGGCCGGTGCTCGCCCACGGCGATTACCAGCCCTCGAACCTGCTGATCGACACCTCCGGATCGGTTACGGGCGTCCTCGACTGGGGAAACGCCCACGTCACCCGCGCCGAGTACGCGCTGGCCCGCGCCGAGGCCCGGTTCGTCGACGTCCACGTGCGGGGGCTCGAACCTCGAGAACGCGCGCGGCTCCGAACGGCGTTCCGATCCGGATACGCGCGGGAGGGGCGACTCGAGCCTGAAATCGCTCGCCGACTCCGGACGTACAAACTGCTCTGGATCGTCCAGTCGGCGGCGAACTACGGGCGGATTGCCCGTAGCGCTCGCGGTCGCCGGCAGCTGTGGCGGCAGTGCCGCCGGCTGCTCGAGCGATAGTCCTGCCGGCGGATTTATCCGCCGTTTGACCCAAGGAGGGATATGAACGACCGACGGGCCGACGACCGACCGGTCGAGTCGACCGGGACGGACCGGTCGGCGCGGGCCGAGGAGTCGGCGAGCGAGCGACGCGAACCGCACGATCCCGGAAGCGGAGAGACCCCATCGAGCCAGCCGCCGGATCCCGACCGAAGCTCGACGGAGCCGGGACCCGGCGCCGATCCGAACCGCGGCTGGGCGACCCTCGCGTTCGCGCTGGCGCTGATCTCGCTCGTGACCGCGGGAGCGACGGCCGCGATCCACGATCTTCCGACGGCTGCAGCCGGCGCCGGCGTGCTCGCGCTCGCGTTCGCCGCGCTCGGCGCGGTCGCGCTGACCGAGGGCTCCGGCGTGGCCACCACCCTCGCGGAGGGGTGGGCCGAACACCGCCTCTACGTCTGGTTCGCGACGGCACTGTTCAGCGGGGGGATCCTCCTCGGGGCCGCGCTCGTGGCCGCCGGGATCGACCTCACGGAGCTGTTCCTCGAACTTCTGAGCGAGGAGTTCGGGGAGGAGGAGTTCGTCGACGGCGACCCCGCCGAGGGCGGCGGGATCGAGCTCTCGGCGACCTTCTTCCTCGTCCAGAACACGCCGCCGTTCCTGGCGGCGATCTTCGGCGCGCTCACGCTCGGGCTGGTGACGACGATCATCATGGTGTTCAACGGCATCATCGTCGGTAACATCGCAGTCGTCACCGGCCTCGAGGTCGGGTTCGGCCCGATTGTCGCCCTGCTCGCTCCCCACGGGATCTTCGAGCTGCCGGCGCTGTTTATCGCTGCGGGCGTAGGCTTTCGGTTCCTCCACAGGGCCGGCCAGCGACTCCTCGGCTCGCGCGAGTCGCTGTTCACGAGGACGTACCTCTACCGAACGACGCTGCTGGTCGCGTTCGGCTGGCTGTTGCTCGCGCTCGCGGCGTTCGTCGAGGCCTACCTGACGATCGTCATCGCGGAGGCGCTGTTCCCGGAACTGGCCGAACCGTGACTGATCGATCCGATTTCGTTCCACTGCGCTTCGCTACGGACTGGCCGATCCACGGTGCGGTGGCGCGCGCTGTCGGTCGGTTCGAGCGACGGTGAGAACCGACCGATCGAACTGTGCGAGGTCTTCGCGAGTTGGACGAGCGAAGGCTTGGAAGACGCACTGCGTCTTCCTGTGGATGAGTACGCGAGCGGGTCAGCGACCCGTAAGCGTACGAATCGGCTGGGGAGGGCGTGGAAAATCTCCGTTGCCAGCCCAACTGTAGTAATTCACAGGCGGAACGAGGCGGATGCCCCGACCCTTGAGGTCGGGGAGGAAGCCGACAACGGATGACACAGACTACG
>NZ_JBLRWX010000024.1:0-38500 GCF_047921035.1 Natronococcus sp. | reverse complement strand
GCCACGACCCCTCGAGTCTACGTTGGGCGATCCGCCCTAAAGTGGTTTCGATTCGGACGCTCCGTCCCGCGATTCAGAGCCAGGGGGCGCGTTCCTCCTCGTCGTCATCGAAGGGCCCGTCGTCGTCCTCGAGCGAGCCGTCACTCGAGTCCTCGTCTTCGAGTGCCTCCGCGGCCGACTGGTCCTGGCCGCCGTCGGTCGACGCCGACGACCCCGAACTCGAACTCGAGCCGCCGGGGTTGAACAGCGGCCCGGTCCCGACCGCGGGCGCCGATTCCGCCGACGGCGACGGGGAGGGCGACGGGCTCGAGAACCGCGGCGAGCTCTCGCTCGACTGCGAGGACGACTCCTCGCCGCGCTCGAGCGGGATGTCGATCGCGAAGATGGCCGCGACCAGCAGCGCCGCCAGCGGCGCCTGGCCAAAGGCCATCCCCAAAAGCGACAGGGGCAGCAGGCCCAGCGCGACGGCGCTGCCGAAGCGGAACCGGTCGATGTCCATGTACTCGCGCAGGTACGGGCCGCTGATGGCGACCCCCAGCGCGAAGGCGACGCCGACGACGGCCGCGAGCGTCGCGTTGGCGACCAGCGCGGGGTCGTCCATCACGACGAACGCCGCGCCGGCGGGCTCGAGGCTCGCCAGCAGGCCCAGCCCGACGATCACGGCGGGGCTTGGCAGATACTCGCCGATCGTCGCGCTGGCGGTCTTGGCCGCGATCGCGAGGATGACGACGGCCGCGAACCGCTCGAAGACGGCCTCGTTGAGCACGGTGTCGATCGCGGGCGCCAGCGCGGCCTGCACCGCCGCCAGCAGGATCAGCGGGATCCCGACCAGTAAGACGATCTTGATCTGCTCGCGGGGCGTGCCGCTCATCTCGGCGAGGATCACCGCGACGGTGGCGCTGCCCCCGAAGATCAGCAGGCCGATCTGCACGGCGCCGAGGGGGTCGTCGAGCGCTCCCGCGAGGATCAGCGCCGGGAAGATCCCGTCGATCAGCGGGAGCATCATTACCAGCGCTAACAGCTTCGTATCGCCGCCCACCAGGTTCTCGAGACGGAGGGCGATCGGGTGTTGGGACGTACTCATCGCTTAGGGTCGATGGCCGTGACCCGAGGCCGATGGGTGGTGTGAACGGGAGTGCCACGAGGGCGCGGCGAGCCAGTCCATCGAGAGACCTCGCGCTGTGAGTTTGGCTGTAAAGTTCCCGAAAATTTTGGTGGCGACGGCGGCAGCGCTCGTCCGGCCAACGGTTCGGGAGCTGTTGGAACTCACAGCGTTCATACACGTACGGTCTACTGGCCGGTCAATAAACGTTGCGTGAGAAGCGATTACACAACTCGGCGTATCTCAGCCAATAACGGCCAGATCCTGACAAAGATGAACTGATCTGAATGTGTGGTGCACGTTCCCGGACTGTGTGGTTCTACACGACGGGTAGCGATTCGACGGACCGAGTCACCCTCGCCGCCACCGACAGCGGTTCACAATCCCATCCCCGTCTCGCAACGCTTTTTGCCGACGCTTTCGGACAGTTTACATGGCGAACGACGCTCCCGAGCACGAGCCGTACTCTTCGAAACTCCAGGTACCGGAAGCGCTAACGTTCGACGACGTCCTCCTCCGTCCCAAGGAGAGCCGCGTCGAACCCGACGACGCCGACCTCTCCTCGCACGTCTCTCGCTCCGTGGAACTCTCGGTTCCGATTCTCTCGGCGGCGATGGACACCGTCACCGAGAGCGATATGGCCATCGCGATGGCCCGCCACGGCGGGCTCGGCGTCATCCACCGCAACCTGAACGTCGACGAGATGGTCGAGGAGATCGGTCGCGTCAAACGCGCCGACGAACTCGTCATCCCCTACGAGGACGTCGTCACGGCCGACCCCGAGATGACCGTCCGCGAGATCGACGACCGGATGGCCCGCGAGGGCGTCGGCGGCGCCCCCGTGGTCAACACGCGCGGGGAGGTGCTGGGGATCATCTCGAGTACCGACATCCGGCCCCACCTCGAGGTCAACGAGGACGACCCCGTCACCGAGGCGATGACCGACGAGGTCATCACGGTCCACGAGGACGTCGACCCCCGCGACGCGTTCGAGCTGATGTACGAACACAAAATCGAGCGCGTCCCGGTCGTCGACGACGAGAACCTCCTCGTGGGACTCGTCACGATGCAGGGCATCCTCCAGCGCCGGGAGTACAAGGAGGCCGTCCGCGACGAGGACGGCCGCCTGTGCTGTGGCGTCGCCGTCAGCCCCTTCGAGCGCGAGCGGGCCGAGGCTGCCGACGATGCCGACGCCGATATCCTGTTTATCGACACCGCCCACGCGCACAACCGCAACGTCATCGAGGGCGCCCGCGAGATCAAGGAGTCCGTCGAGGCCGACGTCGTCGTCGGCAACGTCGGCACCCGCGAGGCCGCCGAGGAGTTAGTCGAGTTCGCCGACGGGATCAAGGTCGGCATCGGACCGGGCTCGATCTGCACCACGCGAGTCGTCTCCGGCGCCGGCATGCCCCAGATCACCGCCGTCGCCCAGGTCGCAGACGTCGCGAGCGAACACGACATCCCCGTCATCGCGGACGGCGGCATCCGTTACTCCGGCGACGCGATCAAGGCGATCGCCGCCGGCGCCGACGCCGTCATGCTCGGCTCCTATTTCGCCGGCACCGACGAGGCTCCCGGCCGCGTCGTCACGATGAACGGCAAGAAGTACAAGCAGTACCGCGGCATGGGCTCGGTCGGCGCGATGAAATCCGGCGACAGCGACCGCTACCTCAAGGAAGAGCCCGAGGAGGAGGACGACTACGTCCCCGAGGGCGTCGAGGCCGCGACGCCGTACAAGGGCACTCTGAAGTCCGAACTCCACCAGCTCGCCGGCGGGATGCAGTCCGGCATGGGCTACGTCGGCGCGCCGACGGTCCCCGAGTTCAAAGAGCGCAGCGAGTTCGTCCGGGTCTCCTCGGCCGGCCAGGCCGAGAGCCACGCCCACGACGTCGTCATCACCGACGAGGCACCGAACTACTCGCCCAACGAGTAACCCGACTCGCTCGGACTCGCGGTTCGCACTCGAGCGAACTCCTCGCAGCTCCCGTTCTATAGGAGCCACTGAAAGTCAGTGCGCACCCGATCGCACGACGACTGTGCGATCGGTGTGTAAACAGTTTCAGTTGTTACTATACCACTCACTCGAGCTCCGATCGTCGAATCTTCCCCGTCGTCGTCTGCGGTAACTCCTCCCGAAACTCGATCTCGCGTGGGTACTCGTACTCGGCCAGTCGGTCCCTGACCAGCTCGCGGATCTCCTCGCGCAGCGCCTCGGATCCCGCCATCCCCGCGGCGGGCTGGACGACGGCCTTGATGATCTCGCCGCGACGGTCGTCGGGTACCCCGACGACGCCGACCTGGGCGACCGACGGATGCTCGAGGATCGCCTCCTCGACCTCGCGGGGCCCGACCCGGTAGCCGCTGGTGATGATGAGGTCGTCGTCGCGCGATTTGAACCAGAGGGAGCCCTCCGCGTCGCGCTCGGCGAGGTCGCCGGTCAGGTGCCAGGCCTCGCCGCCGGCCGTTCCGTCCGATTCGGATCGTACCGCACCGCGCTGCTCGCCGCCGCTGGCCGTCTCGAGCGCCGCTGCCGCGGTCTTCTCGGGGTCGTTCCAGTACTCCGCGAAGACGACAGGATCCTCGCCGCGTCGAACCGCGATCTCTCCGATCTCGCCGGACCGAACTCGCTCGCCCGTCTCGGGGTCGAGCACCGCGACCTCGTGACCGGGTACGGGTTTTCCCATGCTGCCCGCTTTCGCGGGGAACCACTCTCGGCAGTTCGTTACCAATAAATTGGCCTCCGTCTGGCCGTACAGCTCGTTGACGACCGTTCCCTCGAGTTCGGCCTCGGCCCACTCGAGGATCTCCGGCGTGAGCGGCTCGCCCCCGGAACAGATCGCCCGCAGGGAGAGGTCGTAGCGGTCGGCGGGGTCGTCGACGTCCATCAGCATCCGGATCGCCGTCGGCGGGAGGAAGGAACCCGTGACGTCGAACTCCGCGAGCAGTTCGAACGCGGTCTCCGGGTCGAACGCCCCCATCGGGTAGCCGACGACGGGCTGGCCGTAGTGCCAGGCCGGGAAGACCAGATCCCCCAGCGCGCCGATCCAGGCCCAGTCGGCGGGCGTCCAGTACGTGCCCTCGAGGTCGCGCTCGAAGTACATCGAGAACGCGGGACAGTGACCCAGCCAGACGCCGTGGGTGTGGAGTACGCCCTTGGGCTTCCCGGTGCTCCCGCTCGTGTACATGACGATCGCGGGCGTGTCGGCGTCCGTCTCGGCAATGTCGTGCTCGTCGTCCCGCCAGTCGATCGCCGTCTCGAACCGCGAGACGGTCGCGTCGCCGACGGTTCCGCCCTCGATCTCGGGTTCGCCGTCGACCACCAGCACGGCCTCGAGGTCGGGACAGTCGGGCGCGACCTCCCGGATCGTCTCCCACTGGGAGGCGGCGACGACCGCGACGCGAGCCTCGCTGTCGGTCAGCCGGTAGCGCAGCGCGTCGGTGCCGAACAGTACCGACAGCGGCAACGAGACCGCACCGAGCTTCCAGCACGCGAGGTGGGTCAACACGTTTGCGGGCTTCTGAGGAACGACGACCGCGACCCGGTCGCCGAACCCCACCCCCAGCGACTCGAGGGCGTTCGCGACGGCGCTCGAGCGCCGATCGAGGTCGTCGAAGCTGTACCGCTCGCGCCGTCCGTCCGGGTACGCCTGGTGGAGTGCAACCCGGTCGCCGTCGTCGTGTTTGCCCATCAGATCGACGGCCGCGTTGAACCCGTCGGGGACGTCCCACGAGAACGACTCGCGGGCCTCCTCGTAGGTCTCCCCCTCGAGGGTGACGAAGTACGTCATTCGTGCTGTACGAGAACAGGTGTTATGAAAGAACTACCGCCGGGCATGATCCGTCGGGTCGACCTTCGACACGGTGCTGACCCTCTCTCTCTCTCTCGGACGATCCGAAGCGGCTACGGATCCAGCGCCGGCGTGGAGAACGCCCCGGTGTCGGCGTCGGGATCGTACTCCTCGAGTGCGGCCCGGACGATCTGGAACACGCCTTCCTTCCCCCAGCGGGCGGTGTTGAGCTGCAGGTCGTAGAACTCCCGCTCGTCGATGTCGATCTCGTAGTACGACTCGTAGCGGCCGGCCTCGCTGACCTCCCGGACCCGCATCTCGGCTTCGGTCTCGACGCGGTCCGCGATGCGCTCGAGGCGGACTTCCTCCGGGGCGTCGAGCCAGATTCGCAGGTCAGCGCGCTCGCCCGCGATCCAGCCCGCGAGCCGCGACTCGAGAATGAAGGGTTTGTTGGCGGTCCCCCACTTCTCGGCGATCGACTGCAGCCGTCCGTCGATCGCCCGGTCGATCTCGTCGTCGGCGTCGGCCTCGGCGGTCAGCTGGTTGAGGCTCATGTCGCGATCCTCGGCGAGTTCGCGGAAGATGTCCCCGCCGGAGACGTACGGACAGCCGATCGCGTCGGACAGGCGCTCGCAAAGCGTCGTCGCGCCGCAGCCGGGCGGCCCGGAGACGGTGATGAACAGTGTCGTGTCGATCTCGACGGTCGTCGTCGCTCCCGTGGACATACGTGTCCCCTCACGTGTCATCATCAAAAGTCGTCCGTCTGGCGAGGAGCGAACGCCGGGAGCGGGTCACGGTCGCCGACCCCGATCGGTTAGAATTTACTAATACAGCGGGAGGGTCTTCGTATGTTCGAACGCGAATCGGCCCTGGACGTCTATCGGCAGGCACTTCCGGTGATCGGTATCAGCCTTCTCGCGGGGCTGTTCGCCGGCGCGATACTGGGGAGCGAAACGATGCGTGACGGTATCGAAAGCGTCCCCGGAATCCTCGTCCTGTTGCCCGCGTTCCTGGCGACCCGGGGCGGCGTTTACGGATCGCTCGGCGCTCGCCTCTCGAGCGGGCTGCACCAGGGCGTGATCGAGCCGCGGTTCACCCTCGATCAGCGGCTCTCGAACGCCGTCGTCGCGTCGTTCATCAACGGGATGGCCGTCTCCCTGTTCATCGCGGTCGTGGCCTTCCTCGTCCTCTGGATCGGTGCGGGGGGCGGGAACCTCCTCCAGCTGGTCGGCATCATGGCCGTGGCGGGTCTGCTTTCGGCGGTTCTCATGCTTTCGACCCTCGTCACGGTCGTCTTCGTCGGCTACCGCCGAGGGATCAACCCCGACAACATCGTCGGTCCGCTCGTCACGACGCTCGGCGACGTGTTCGGCGTCCTCTTCTTGCTTATCGCCATCTATCTCGTGGGGGTGTTCGTGTGAGCGACGACTACGCGGGCGACGACCTGACGGGATTGAGCGACACCGTAGGAGAGCTCTACGACGAGTTTACCGATTCGGGCGATTCTCAGCCGGATTCGGTCGAGGACGACTGGATGGTTCGATCGATGGTGCTGACGATGTTGCCGCTGCTCGCGGCGCTCTCGATTCTCCAGATGGTTTCCGGCTCCGTCCTCGAGGCGTACGAAGAGGTCCTGCTGACGAACCCGGCGCTGCTGATCCTGGTGCCGGTACAGATCGGAACGGCCGGCAACCTCGGCTCCATCATGTGCTCCCGGCTCTCGACCCAGCTCCACCTCGGGACGTTCGAACTCGCCGTCGACAACCCGGAGGTCCGATCCAACTCCGGCGCGATACTCGGCCTCGGAGCCACCGTCTTCGTGGTCGTCGGGTTCGCGGCGTGGGGTATCGGCCGGCTGCTGGGCGGGACGCTCGGCCTCCTGGAGGTGCTGACCATCTCGATCGTCAGCGGGATGTTGCTGGCGGTGTTCGTCGTCGTCGTCAGCCTTCTGGCCGTCTCGACGTCCTACCGTCTGGGGTACAATCCGGACGACACGACGATCCCGGTGGTAACGAACGTGTGCGATATCACCGGCGTGCTCATCCTCTTCGGCGTGATCACGCTCGTTCTGTAGTCCCGCGACCGGCGGTCGATCCGACGCGGATCCTGTCGGCCGGGACGACTCCGGTCGAATCTACACCTGGTCATGGTCCAGTCGATGGTCTTGTGGACTTCCCCGCTGGGAGAACACGTCTCGAGGCTATCCCTGGCACGTGGGTGGTGAACAAATCATGACCAGGTGTATCGAACGCGGATTCCCGACGAGAGACGGGCGACCGGCCGCCGGTCGTCCAACAGTCTAATCCGGTCGGGTGCGAAGAGTCGCGCATGACCGATATCTCCTATCGCCCGCAGAACGTCCGGGAGACGCTCGTCGAGCTGAAGAACACGTCGGAGCTGGCGGTCGATCTGGCGTACGCCGCCGCGCTGTACGACTATCCGGGTCTGGCCGAAGAGGTGCTCGAGCTGGAGGCGCGAGCCGAGTCGTTACAGTACCCCGCGAAGATCGCGTTGATGCTGGCGGCGAAGCGATCGACCGACGCCGAACGGCTCGTCGGGATCGTCCAGATCGTCGAGGCAGCCGTGGCGATCACGAACGCCGCGGCCGACGTCGCCGCGATCCTCGTCGACGATATCGGCGTCCCCGACGAGGTCCTGCGGGCGTTGCCGGAGGCGGACGAGGTCGTCGTCCGGGCCGTGGTCAGCGAGGGGAGCGACGCCGTCGGTCGCTCGATGGGCGAACTGGCGTTCGACACCGACGCCGGCGTGGACGTTACCGCGATCCGTCGGGGACGGGAGTGGGACATCGATCCGGACGAGAGAGCGACGATCGACGCCGGCGACGTCGTCATCGGACACGGTCCCGAGACGGGTGCGGCCGAAGTCCACGAGCTGCTGACCGGTGACGCCCGCGCGATCGGTGCCGGTGTCGACGCCGAGGTCGCCGAACTCGACCGCGCCGCGGCGCTCGTCGTGGAGCTGAAGGATCTCTCCGAGCTGTCGGTCGGGCTCGGGTACGCCGCGGTCCTGTTCGACGACGCCGATCTCGCGGCGGAGGTGGCCGAGATCGAGCACCGGTCGGACTCGGTAAAAAACGACGTCGAAACGCTGGTGATCGAGGCCGGAGACCAGGTAGCGGAGCCGTCCCGGCTTCGCGGCCTACTCCACCTGGCAACGGCGTCGGAGGCGATCTGCGATGCGGCGGCCCGCATCGCGGATATCGTGCTCCGGGACGGCGGCGTCCATCCGGTGTTCGGACAGGCGATCGGCGAAAGCGACGAACTCATAACCACGACGACGATCGAGCCCGGGAGCGAACTCGCCGAACGGAGCCTCGACGAACTCGAACTCGAGGAACGGACCGGGATGACGATCATGGCGATCCACAGGGAGACGGACTGGATCCTCGCCCCGCCGATCGATACCCGGCTGCTCCCGGCCGACGTCCTCATCGCCCGCGGGCCCGAACAGGGGGCAACCGACCTGCAAGCGTGGGCGAAAAGCGACTGACAGCCGCGAGTTCGCGTTCGTCGACGGGAGATCGGGGCTCGATACTGCGGGAAGCAAGGGCCCGCCCTCAAAAGAACGACCAGCCCCGCCGTTCGATCTCGACGTCGACGTCCTCGAGCCCCGGCTCGTCCGCCAGCCCGGCGACGACGTCGGCCTGGGGTTCCGCCCCGCTGGCCCCGACGAGGGTCATCCCGCCGTCGTAGGGGGCGTCCCCGTGATCCCAGTCGATCTCGAGTTTGGCTCGCCGGAACCGCGTCCCGGTGACGAGCCGGATCCCCTCGATCGCCTCGAGGGGAACCGAGAAGTTCCGCTCGTCGAGGGTCTCGAGTTCAGCGGGCGTGCTATCGGCGACCAGCGCGCGGTCCCGTTCGCCCATGTCGGCCCGCAACAGCATCGAGCGGTAGGACTCGCCGACGAAACAGCAGACGAGTCGCTCGTCGGTGACCACCAGCTCCCAGAACTCGATGGAGTTCGGGCGCTGGCGGATCCACTGGGTGAGCCGGGCGATCGGTTCCTCGGTCGCGGTCATCATCGTTCGAACAGCGGGTGCAGATCGGCGGGCAGCTCCCGGCCCCGCTGGGTGGCGATCGAGACGAAGACGAACACGACCATCGTCACGAGCAGCGAGATGGCCTCGGCCGGAACCGCGGCCGGGTACGGGTAGATCGCCATGACCGCCTCGTTGAGCCACTCGGTACCGGTGATCGTCGCAGCCTCCGGGACGACGTTGTAGACGATGTTGAAGCTCATCCCGACCACGAGCGCGGCGATCGCGCCCTCCTTCGTCGCACCTTTCCAGTTGAGCCCGAAGACGACGATCGGAACGAACGCGGCGGCGAAGAAGCCCCAGCTGATCGCCCCGAGGATGCCGACCAGCGCGTCGGAGTAGTAGACGACGCCGGTCGAGAGTACCGTCAGCCCGGCTAGCGCGCCCTGGGTGACGCGGAGTTCGGTTTTGGTGTCGGTGATCGGCTTCCCGAGTGCGCGGGGAATATCCCGCGAGATGGCCGCCGCGCCGATGTTCAGGAACGAGTCGCTGGTCGACATGATCGCCGCGAGCAGCGCCGCGAGAATCAACCCGGCGATGACGCTGCCGGTGTGATCGAGCACGAAGACGGGTCCCACCTCGGAGGCCGAGAACGTCGCCTCGCGCTGGCCGGCCTCGACCATCGCGCGCATCGAGAGGCCGGCCGAGAACGCGATCAGGCTCGAGATGGCGTAGGAGATCGCCGCGATCGGCGCCCCCCACTTGAGGATCGTCAGATTGCGGCTCATGTAGAACTTCGTGATCAGGTGGGGCTGGCCGGCCGCGCCGACCGAGAACAGGATCCACCAGGCGAGTCCGACGAGCACGGCGGTCGTCGCCCCGCCGAGCGCACCGAACGGCGAGACGAGGTTCGGGTCCGCGCTCGCCAGGTTCTGCGAGATGTTCTCCATACCGCCGCCGAACGACATCGCGTACGCGAAGACGAACCCGGCCCCGACGATCATCGTGATCGCCTGCAGGAAGTCCGTCCAGACCCCGGCGATCATCCCGCCGAGCATGCTGTACAGGAGCAGAATCAGGGCGCCACCGAACAGCCCCCAGAGGATCGGGATGCCGAAGATCGCCCGCATGACGAACTGGAGCGCCGCCAGGTTGACCGCGAGGTAGGCGACGACCCCGAGCGCGACGGCGAGACCGCTCAGTCCCCGCACCCAGTCGCTCTCGTAGCGGACGTACATCGCGTCCGGCAGCGTCAGCACGTTCCGGATGTCGGCGAGCAGCCGCATCCGCTTTGCGAGGACGACCCACGTCAGCAGGAAGCCAAGCGGTGCCGTAAAGAAGATCCACAGCGCGGTCGTCCCGAACTCGTAGACCAACTCGGGACCGCCGACGAAACCAAAACCGGACTGGATCACCGAGAACGCCGTCAGCGCGAGCACCCACGTGCCGATGCTCTTGCCCGTGATCAGGAAGTCACTGGTCGTGTCGGTCCGCATCCAGCCCCAGACGCCGATGAGGATCACGATCAGCAGGTACGCCGCCCCGAATCCGATGATGATCGGGTCGTCGGCGACGGGAATGCCGTCCTGCTGGAGGAGGATTCCGGCGTTTGCGAGAAGTTCACTCATCGGTCGTCTCACCTCCGTCGGTCGCCTCTACGGTCCGCGAGGGCTGCTCGGGAGCGAGCGGGAACGACTCCCGACGCTGGACCTCGCGGGCATCCTCGATGATCCCCTCGACGATCTCCTCGCTCCCGACGCGATCGAAGATCAGCGCGTAGTAGATCGCCGCGAACAGCGGCAGAAACCAGAGGAACCCGAAGTAGACGAGCGTCGGGATCGGGATCCCCAGCGCGTAGCTGTAGTCGGTCACGCCTGGCTCCCAGGTCAGCCAGATCCCCGCGAGACCGATCGCGAAGAACAGCCCCAGCATCCCGATCAACCCGGTGTAGGGCGCGAGATTCGGATCGCGACCGTCCCGTTCGATCGTCGCCACGGCGAACACCGACAAAATAATCGCCGCGGCGACGAACGAGAACACCCTGTACAGCCCCAGACTCGCCGTCACGAGCGCGACCGCCGACAGGATGCCGACCGCGATCATCGTCGTGTTTCGCGTCATCGGTCGGTCACCTCCCGCTCGAGTCGTCGATCCGGCCGCCCGCCGACGTGCTCGACAGACTGCCCGCGTCCCCCGTCGATCGCCCTCGAGGTCGGCCGAGTTCGCCCGACTCGTGGCTTTCTATCACAAATCATCGTCCTATTACACACAATAGATTGCCGAGAAGGTGGTTGTTAACATGTTAAATCGCGGCGTTTCTCGCCGAGAGGGGGCCGCTCGCGCCGAACGGGGACGGCGGAAAAAGTAATACTGACGGTCGCTCGGTCCCGAGGATCGATCGTGAACCGCCGCAGGGTACTCCAGTCCGCCGGGGCCGTCTCGCTCGTCGGTCTCGCGGGCTGTATCGACGGCGTCCAGGACCATTTCACGGGAAGCCTCCAGAGTCCGGTTCCGGTCGAGATCACCCACGACGGGGATCGCCCGTACGACGTGAGCCTCGACGCCGTGGCTCGAGGGAACGGCCGAGAGACCTACGAGGAGAGCTACACGATCACGCCCGGCGAGCGCGTCGCTCCGCCCCACCTCGAGGGGGAGGACCAGCAGCTCCGCGTCACCCGGCACGGCGACGACGAACTCGACGATCTGGTGGAGATGGGGACGATCACCGACGAGACGAACCTCGTGTTGATCAGCCTCTACGAGGACGAGATCGAACTCGAGATCATCGAAGACGAGGCAGAAGCCGAGGAGGTCGAGGAGGAACACGACGACGGATCCGAAACTGACGACAGCGACGACGCGGATCAGGGATAGGGGTGGAACGGGCGCTCGAGTGCGGGTTCGAACCCGAGCTCGGCCGGCACCGTCCGGGCGCGCTCGCCGAAGAACGGTTCCCGGGTGAACAACGGCTGGGCGCCGGGGACGACGACTCGAACGCCCTCGAAGCCCAGCCCCTCGACGTCGCGGGTCGTCAGCCGGGCCGCGTGCGGCACCAGTCCGGCGTCGGTCGTTCGCGTGACGACCTCCTCGAGCGCCTCGCGGCCGGTCGGGACCGGATCGGGTCCGACGCTCGCCGCGGGAACCGTCCGGTCGACGTCGACGAACTCGCGGGCCGCATCCGGGAACGAGGCGTACTCGCCGATCGCGGCCGAGGCCGCCGCGGCCTCGTCGGGGCCGAGCCCGCGCAGCTCCATCCAGTTCTGTAGCGCCTCCGCCAGCGCCGCTGTCGCCGCCTCGGTGGCGTCGAGCCCGGCCGCCGAGCCCGCGGCGAACGCGGGCCACTCGGCCTCGCCGTCGCCGTCCTCGGAACCGCGGTGGACGGCGACCGCGACCACGGGAACGTCGACGTCCTGGGTGACGAGCATCGGCGTCACCTCGAGCCCCTCGCTCGCCGCGCGGCGCTCGAGGGCGGTGAACGCCTCGCTCTCGACGACGAGCCCGAGGGGGTCGAACGTCGAGTACCAGGCCAGCATCGTCGCGTCGCGCTCGAGGACTTCGGTCAGCCCCGACAGCAGGGCGTCGACCGTCGAGGAGCCCAGTCCCAGCCCGGTCGTGATCGCGGGCACGAGCCGTTCGCCGGGCTGGGGGAACTGGACGGCCGCGGCCGGCAGGTGCGCTCGCTCGCCGGTCTCGAGGTTCTCGCCCTCGACCCAGCGGTGTTCCGCGTCGGGGTCGTACTCGGGGGCGTCATCGGGGCGGACGAGGTCCGTCGGCGAGACCGCCCGCTCGAGGTCGGCCTCGCTCGCGTGGACGAAATCGCGATCCCGGTAGACGCCCGCACAGTAGCGCTCGAGGCCTTCCCCGACGGCTTTCATCAGCGCCGCGTTCCAGTCGGGGTCGACGCCCGCGGCCTGGTTGGCCGCGCTGGCGTCGCTGTACCCGCTCGTGTCGGCCGTCGTCGCGAGGTAGTACGGCGCGGGGAACGACTCGACCTCGCCGATCGTGCTGACGATCCCGACCCGGTCGTCGATCGCCTGGTCGGCGTGATCGACGGCCGCCTCGAGTTCCAGGGTGTCGTCGTCGCGCTCGAGTTCGCGGTCGCGCTCGCCGCCACACGCACAGTTCGGGACCGGCAGGACCCGGCGGCGACGGTGGGGGACCTCGAGGACGTGGCCGATGACAGACCGCTCCTCGCCCGAGAGCACGCGCACGCACTCCCGGCCCGCGACGGCGCCGGCGAAGCGGGCCGCGCTCGTGTCGGCCCGGGGCTCGTCGGCGGCCGACTCGAGGTTCGAGTCGACGCGAGCGCACAGGCAGTCGTAACAGCCCGTCGCGGGGGCGAAGCCCGAGACGGCGGCGTCCAGTTCCGCGATCGGACGGCCGCCGACGCCGCCGATCTCGACGGCGATCCACGGGGTGTTCCCCGCCAGGGCGGCCTCGTTCGCTCGCTCGAACGTCGCCGCGCCGGCGACGTCGCTGACGACCGCGAAGCGGGCGTCCTCGAGGGCTGCCGGTTCGGCCGAGCGGACCGAGACGTCGACGTCCTCGAGCGCGGTTTCGACGGCGTCGCGGACGGGATCCTCACCGACGACGGAAACGTGCATACCGGACTGTGGGACCGTCTGCTGTAAGTCATTTCCGGAGCGATCGCGGGACGACGCCCGGTCTCCTTGGACACAGCTACCAGTGGATAGCCCACACGTTCCGTACTCAGTCCGAGTCGTGGATCTGAATCGGCCGATTTGTTACATGGAGAGTGCAAACTGCTCGCTTCGCTCGCAGTTTCTACTGGGCGAACAGCCGTCCGAGACGCGCGACAGCGCGTCTCTCTGCGGAACGACGATCGAAGCGCGAGCGTAGCGAGCGGTGAGTGATACGGTTTACTGTAAGTCATTACCGGCGCAACCGCCGCACGGGTCGCGGTTGCGCCGGTAAATCGTTACAGCAATCCGTATGAGTCGTCTGTACGTAACGCGAATCTCACACCCAACTCTGAATAAAGAAACCATGTCCGCAACTACGGTTATGTCACAGGTGGATCTCTCGGAAGCGGTCCTAGTTCAATCGTTCCTTCCGGGGTGAAATAAATGCCAACCCCTCTCGATTGGTCGTGAACGTCCCAGTTGAACGTCTCCGACTGGTCGGCGTTGTTCAGTTCGACGGCGAGTTCATACTCTGTTCCCACTGTAAGATCGACTCGCCGTTCGACGGCCGTTTCGCTGGCGAGCGCGTACTCGCTGGCAAGTATTTGATCCTCCTTGGAGTCAGCGAGCGGAGTGATAGTGAGGGAAGGTTCGTGGTCGGCATCATCGAAGTTGAACAGTCGGACGATATGGTCTGCGCCCTCCTGCACATCCCTCTCGACTTCGATCCGTTGCACGCGCTGCTCATCGACGCGATACGTGGGCGCGTAGGTTTCGTAATGGCCGACGGACGCCGAACCGATCAGTGGCTCGTTCGAGAGTGTGGCTCCGCACAAGGTGATCACGTAGTACGCCGCGTTCGCCTCGCGGTTGAACACCGCAGCACAGCTGACGGTGATCGAATCAGCGGAGGAGGTGTCACGAAGGCGGTTGTGGGTTTCGGCCGTCTCGTAGGCTTCCACGAAGTTGACAACCGTCTCTCGTGTGAGTGGGTCGGGAATCGGGGGATGATCTTTTGGATCGACAGAATTGCTCAGACAGCCCGAAAGCGGGAGTAGGAGGGCGACCCCAGCGCCAGCGAGGAGCCTGCGACGCTTCATATCAGATTGAACGGGAACTCGTTGTAAGTGTCTTCTCCAAACCAAAACCGTGGCTTCACACGATAGTCTGAATAACGAACCCGTACTGCCAACAAAAACGAGGTTCTCAGGAGATCAGCAGCCAGAGGACGACCGTCAGCACGAGCGTCAGCACGAGGACGGTCAGGCCGACGCTCGCCCGGAGGTGGATCGTCGACGGGCGACCGCCGTCGGCGGGGCGTCGTTCCTCGACGTCGACGATCCAGTTCGGCAGCCGGCGGGCCGCCGCGTCGACCGCCAGTACGGGGTTGTCGCCGATCCAGTAACAGCTCGTGACGAAGCTGACGACTGCACGGTCGACCGCGGCGTACAGTTCGGTGACCGCGAGCATCGAGACTCGCCCGAGGTGATACCCCGTCGGGTTGACGATCAGCGCGGGGTCGGAGTAGTCCATCTTCGAGAGGGGCTTGCGGATGAGCTTGAACCCGACCGCCGAGATGGCGATTAGGATCGCCGCATCCTGGAGGTGGCCCATGCTGTACGGCGTGAGCGTGTGCTCCTCGCCGCCCGGCCCGAGCCACTGGGTTCCGTCGACCAGCGGCAGGAGGTCGGTAAAGACCGGCCAGCCGATCGCCGGCAGTCCGAGCACGACGCAGGCGCCGCCGACCGACAGCATCGCCGTCGTCTGCCCGAGCTTGGAGTCACGAACCGATCGATCGCTCTCGCCGTGGAAGAAGACGTAGAAGCCGAGCTTGATAAACGAAAGGAAGGTTCCGATCGCACCGATAAACAGCAGCCAGTACAGCGCCTCGTACTCGGGCGCGCCGTAGTAGCCCGGATCGGCTGCGTCGAGCACCATCCCCTTGCTGATGAAGCCGCTGAAGCCGGGAACGGCGGTAATCGACAGCGCGCCGATGAAGAACGCGATCGCGGTCAGGGGCATCTCCCGCCAGAGCCCGCCGAGCTTGTAGAGGTCGTTCTCGTTCGTGCGGTAGATGACGACCCCGACGGCCATGAACAGCAGGCTCTTGTACAGGACGTTGTTGAACAGGTGCCCCATCGCACCGGCGGCGCCGATCGCCGACCCGATCCCGATCCCGGCGACCATGTAACCGAGCTGGGCCTGGATGTGATACGACAGCAGCGCGCGCATGTCGTGCTGGAGCAGCGCGAAGACGACGCCGTAGACGGCCATCAGCCCGCCCATATAGGCGAGGTAGATGTTCCCCTCCGGAACCGCCCGCAGGAGGACGTAGGCGCTGGTCTTCGTCGTGAAGGCCGCGAGGAACACCGAGGCCGCGAAGTGCGGGCGCGGGTAGGTGTCGGGCAGCCAGGTGTGGAAGCCGACGAAGGCGACGTTGACGCCGATACCGAGGATGGCGAGCAACATCGGGAGTCCGTCGGCGAACCCGCCGGCGAGCAGGGCGTCCGCGTAGTCGACGCCCTCGCCGAAGACGAACGAACCGACCTGGGCGTAGTGGGCCGTCACCGCGAACAGCACTAAGCTGCCGCCGATCCCGTGGGCGAGTGCGTAGCGGTAGCCCGCGCGGACGGCGTCGCCGCCGTAGCTCCAGACGAGCAGCGTGCTCGTCAGCGCCATGATCTCCCACATAAAGACGAGCGAGAGCCAGTCGCCGGCGAAGGCCGCCCCGAGCGCGCTGGCGACGTAAGTCAGCGCGATGGCGGTCATCCGCTTGGAGGCCTCGCTCGAGTAGGCGTAGATCACGGCGAACGTGCCGAGGAACCCGAGCGCGGCGCCCATCATCCGGGTGAACTCGTCGATGTAGAACGGCTGGACGTCGGCGAAGCCGAGGAACGTGCCCGACAGCAGGGCACCGTCGGGGGCGAACAGCGCAACTGCAACCACGGACGCCAGGCTCAGCGCGCCGACGGCGAAGCCGAGCACCCGCGGGAGGACGAGCGCGAGCAGCGCCGCCGCGAAGACGATAAGCGGCGGGTAGGCCATCGTCAGGAGTTCGGATTCGATCATTCGTTCATCACCTCGAGGGCTTCCGCCCAGCTCATCTCACGCAGCTCCGCCCACTCCACGCCGAAGACGACCTCGACGATGTAGGTCGCGAGATCCAGGAAGACGGCGTAGTCGGGGATCACGCCGAGCGTGACCGCGCCGACCGCGATGACGCTGATCGGGAACATCATGAGCCAGGTGCTCTCGACGAACGGCTTGTAGCGCTCCCAGCCGCCCGGCGGCGCGCCGCCGTGGTGGTGGTCGCCGTGATCGTGGTGACCCTCGGCGTGGTCGTCGTGAGTGCCGGGGACGTCGGTGTCGCTCGGGTACCGATCGACGGCGTACTCGAACTCGCCGTCGTCACCCTCACCGGTCGCCTCCGGCTCGCCGCGTTCGTCGGCCTCCTCGGGCTCGGCGGGCGTGCCGGCGCCCTTCGCCTCGGACTCGTCGTCGCGATCGGCCGGCTGGGGCTGGCCCTCGTCGTGTGGCCGATCGCCGGACGGGTTCCCGCCGTCGGTCGCGACCTCCTCGCTCGCGAAGTACGACTCGCGCTTGCCGCCCGGCGGGAACTCGAGCAGCGGCTTCGCGTCGTGGCGGTCCTCGCTCTCGAAGAAGGCGGTGTAGACGACGGGCCAGAGGTAGGCGATGTTCAGGATTCCCGAGACGATCAGCGCGCTCGCGAAGATCCAGTAGCCCCCGCCCATCGAGCCGGAGCCGATCAGCATGTAGAACTTGCTGACGAAGCCGGCGATCAGCGGCATGCCGGCCATTCCGGCGGCGCCGATGGCGAAGGCGGACATCGTCAGCGGCATCCGCTTGCCGATGCCGGCCATCTCGCTGACGTAGTCGGTGTGGGTCTCGACGTGGATCGCCCCCGCACAGAAGAACAGGGTGAGCTTCCCGAACGCGTGGGCGGGGATGTGGAACAGCGCCCCGAGGATCGCGTAGGGATGCAGCATCGACAGTCCGAGCACGATGTAGGAGAGCTGGGCCGTCGTCGAGAACGCCAGCCGGCGCTTGAGGTGGTCCTTCCGCATCGCGATGATACTCGCCGCGGTCAGGGTGAACGCGGCCAGAATTGCGACCGGAACGTTGAGTCCGACCTCGCCGATTCCGGGCACCGACAGCGGGAGGTCGTAGATCAGGCCAGGGCCGAACACCTCGAGGATGACCCTCGCCACCCCGAACGCGCCGGACTTGACGACCGCGACCGCGTGGAGCAGTCCGGAAACCGGGGTCGGCGCGACCATCGCGTCGGCAAGCCAGGAGTGCAGCGGCATCACCGCGGCCTTGACGCCGAAGCCGGCGATCAGCAGGTAGAACGCGGCCTGGGCGATCGCGGGGTCGGCCTGTGCGGCCTCGGCGAGTATCGCGATCCCGCCGGACTCGAAGGCGACCGTCGGATCGCCGGCCTGCCCGGTGAGCCAGTAGACCAGCACGGTGCCGGCCAGCAGGAAAACCCCGCCGCCGAAGAACGTGTAGGTGAGGTACTTCCGACCGGCGATCCGGGCCTCGTCGTCCTCGTTGTGGGCGACCAGCGGATAGGTGACCAGCGAGAGCAGTTCGTAGAAGATGAAGATCGTCACCAGGTTTCCGGCGAATGCGATGCCGACCGCCGTCGAGAGGCTGGCCGCGAAGGAGGCGAAGAAGCGGGTCTGGGCGTGCTCGTCGAGCCCGCGCATGTACCCCGCCGCGTAGAACGACGTGAAGATCCACAGGAAGCTCGCGAGCATCGCGAACAGCATCCCCAGCGGGTCCGCGCGGAGGACGAAGTCGATCCCCGCGAGGAACTCGATGCCGAGCGACTCGCTGAGGCTCCACTCGTAGACGGTGCCGTCCATCACGCCCGGGAGCATGCTGGCGACGATGCCGAACTTCGCCAGCGCGGCGAGGACGGACCAGCCCTCGCGGACGTTCGGGTAGCGATACGACGCGATAATCAGGACCATCGCGACCGCCGAGACGAGGACGGCGGCGAGCGGCAGTATGGATTCTTCAGACATCAGTTAAATACCTCCGAGGTGAACGGCTCGAGCCACTCGAAGAACAGCCCGCCGGCGAAGCCGATCAGCACGGCGGAGATCGCGATCGCCACGAGCAGGGCGAGCATCCCGAGCGAGACGGCGTCGGGCGATCCCCGCTGGAACCGGTCGGACTCCATCAGGATGCCCGGATCGCCGCCGCCGTCGGATCGAAGACCCGACGAGGTTCGTCTCTTGCCGTTCGACTCGCCGCCGTCGGTCGCGACGCCGGTACCGTGGGGCGACTCGACCGGCGTGGCGGGCGTGAAGTACATCTTCTCGAGCAGCCTGGCCGCGTAGGCGAGCGTCAGCATCGTGCTGAGGAAGATCACGCCCGCGATGGGCCACAGTTCGGCTTCGACCGCGCCGACGGCGATGTACCACTTGCCGATGAAGCCGGCGGAGGGCGGGATGCCGATCAGCGCGATTAGCAGGATCGCGGTCGAGCCGGCGGCGAACGGCCTGTTGTCTGCGAGACCGGCGTACTCGTCGACGGTCCGAGCGCCGTAACCGAGCGCGATGACGCCGGCGGCGACGAACAGGCCGGCCTTCATCACGCCGTGGCCGATCAGGTGGATGATCGCGCCGACGAGCGCCGTCTCGGTGAGCGCGCCGTAGGCGGCGACGACGAGGCCGAACTGCGAGACCGACGAGTAGGCGAACATTCGCTTGACGTCCTGTTGAATGACCGCGAGGGTGCTGCCGGCGACCACGCTGACGGCGCCGACAGCGACGACGACCTCCTGAGCGTACGGCGTCGTCGCCAGGAACTCGATCCCGAAGACGGTGAACATCAGGCGACCGAGCGCGTAGGCCGACACCGTCGAGACCAGCGCCGCGATCAGCGGCGTCACGCCGTCGGGGGCGTGCTGGTAGGCGTCGGGCTGCCAGGTGTGTAGCGGCCACTGGGCGACCTTGATCGCGAAGCCGACGAAGATGAACGCGAAGCCGGCCCGCAGCAGCGTCAGATCGCTCCCGCCCTCCTCGACGATCGCCGGGATCGCCTCCGTACCGAGCACTTCCATGTTCAGTGCGCCGGTCGCCATGAAGAGGAAGCCGACGCCGATCAGGTACAGCGAGGCGCCGACGGTCCCCAGGATGAGGTACTTCAGGGCCGCGACGGCCGACTCGGGGCCGTCGCCGCTCGAGATCATAGCGTAGGTTCCGAGCCCGACGATCTCGAGGAAGACGAACATGTTGAAGACGTCGCCGGTCAGCGAGAGGCCGATCAGGCCGCCGACGAGCAGCAGGTAGCCGGCGTAGAACGTGTTCCCGCGCGGGCCGCCAACGCGCGTGTACGCGAGGAGGCTAGCCGCCGTGACGGTCACGAGCAGGACGATCAGCGTCGAGAACGGGTCGGCGACGAGTTCGATGCCGATCCCCTGTAGCTCGTCCCAGCCGCCGAGGACGTGCACCTCGCGACCGGTCTCGGAGACCGCGTTCGCCAGGTAGGCCGTGGCGGCGAACAGTCCGACCGTCGTGAGCGCGGTGATCGACCAGCCGGTCCGGTCGAACCACAGGCCGAGCGCCACGGGGACGGCGGCCATCAGGATCGGGACGGCGACCAGCAGCGGCAGGAGGATGTCGGCGCTACTCATCGGCGCGCACCTCCCGGAGGGTGTCCTCGCGGAGCGTGCCGTACTCCGCGTGGATCCGGATGATCAACGCGAGGCCGACCGCCGTCAGCGCGATGCCGACGACGATGGCGGTCAGGACGATCACGTGCGGCAGCGGGCTCGCCATCGCCAGTTCGCCGGGGTTCGGATCGGCGGGAACGACCGGCGCCCGGCCGCCCTCGACGTAGGCGACCGCGACGAAGAACAGGAAGATCGCGGTCTGAAAGAGGTTGACCCCGATCAGCTTCTTTACGAGATTCTCGTTGGCGATCATCATGTACATGCCGATGCCCATCAGGACGAACATCAGGGCGTAGGCGTAGCGGGTCGCCAGCACCTCGAGTGCGCCCTCAATCATCCTCTCTCACCTCCGTCTGGTGGTAGTCTTCGCCGTGGCTGGTCGGCGTAAAGCCCGAGGCCATCGCGAAGAACAGCGTCATGATGACGCCGGCGACGATCAGCGCGACGCCGCCGACCTCGATCGCCTCCATCCCCCAGTAGTGGGCGATGCCGAAGGCCTCCTCGAACGCCAGGAACTCGAGGAAATTATAGCCGAGCGCCATCGTCGCGAAGCCCGTACCGATAAAGATGGCGACGCCTCCGGCGACGAGGCCGACGACGAACGAGTTTTTCAGCCACCGACGGGTCGACTCGATCCCGAAGGCGAACGCGAGCATGAGGACGGTGACGCCGATGATGGCGCCGCCCTGGAAGCTCCCGCCGGGGGTGTCGGCCCCGTGGAGGCTGAGGAACATTCCGTAGGTCAGCGTAAACGGTGCGATGATCTTGACCGAGGTCATGATCACCTGACTTTCCGTGTAGGTATCGCCGTAGTCGGAGTCGGACATTACGTGAACACCTCCCGTTTCAGCACGAGCAGAACCGCGATTCCGGCCGCGAAGACGACGACCGCCTCGCCGAAGGTGTCGAACCCACGGTAGGAGGCCAGCACCGCGCTCACGGCGTTCTGGGCGCCGGTGTCGGCGTAGGTCTCCTGGACGTAGTACAGCGACGGCGTCTCGGAGAGCACGCCGCCGCCCCAGACCGGCGCATCCGGGTCGCCGACGGCGTACATGTCGGGTAGCAGCGTCGCGAGCACGGCGACGAACGCCCCGACGACGATCACTGCGGGAACGTTGACCTGTTCGAACAGTTCGTTCGTCGACGGCCGAGTCGTTCGCGCGATCGTCAACAGCAGCAGGATCGTCGTCACGCCGGCGCCGATCGCGGCCTCGGTCATGGCGACGTCGGGCGCCAGCAGGAACGTGTAGAGGATCGCCATCCCGAGGCTGTAGGCGCCGAAGACGACGATCGCCGACAGCACGTCCCGGAACAGGGCGGTCGCGACCGCGGCCAGGAGGATGAACACCACGAGCGTGTACGCGACAGCGGTCTCAATCATCGCCGGTCACCTCCTCGTCGGTTTCGTTCTCCCAGGGCGTGATCCCCGACTCGGCCGCCGAGCGGGCGATCGCGTGGGCCGCCGTCGGGTTCGTGATGAACACGAAAAACAGCAACAGGACGGTGTAAACCGTCGCGTTCTGCCAGCCGAGCGCGATCGCGACGGCGGCGAGTGCCAGTCCCGCGCCGAGCGTGTCGGTCTGGGAGGCGGTGTGAGCCCGGGCGTAGACGTCCGGCAGGCGGATGACGCCCACCGCGGAGACGAACGTGAAGAACAGTCCGAACGCGACAAGGATCACGATCGCCCAGAAGCGCAGCTCCTCGAAGAAGGGGATCGCCTCGACGACTCCCTCGATCACAGCACACCACCCCGCTCGACGGTGAACTTCGAGATGGCGATCGCCATCAGGAAGTTAAGCAGGGCGTAGATCAGGGCGATGTCGAGGAACCACGGCTCGTCGAGCCCCGCGGCGAGCAGGGCGAGGATGACGACCGTGTTGGTCCCCAGTACGTTCACCGCGAGCAGCCGGTCCTGGGTCGTCGGGCCGGCGACGACGCGGTAGAACATCATGATCGCCAGCACGACGAACAGCGCCGCGGCGCCGAGGAAGATCTCGTTGATCAGCTCAGCGGTCACAACTCGTCACCTCCGATGACCTCGGCGTCGCCCCGTTCGCGTGGCGAGGCGATCGCCGCCGACTCGCGACCGTGGAAGACGAAGCGGACCGCGCGCTCGAGCGCGCCGTCGAACAGGTCCTCGCGGGCGCTGGCGATCAGCGAGTGGACGACCAGCCGCTGGTCGTCGGCCCGGATCGTCAGCGTCCCCGGCGTAAGCGTGATGCTGTTGGCGAGCGCCAGCAGCGGCAGTCCGCTCCTGACGTGGGCGTTGACCCGGGTCAGTTTGGGGTCGATCGGCATCGACGGCCGGAGGATGACGACCGAGATGGCGAGGTTCGCCTTGATAATCTCGAACAGCAGGTACGGGACGTAGAGCGCGAACCGAAGCGTTCGAACCGGAGACCGGACGCGACCGAGCGGGAACGTGAACGTCACGTTCGCGAGCGAGACGGCGACGATGCCGGCGACGGCCGCCCCGGTAACCCAGTCGAACCAGTAGGTCAGATCCCCCAGCACCATGTAGAACCCGTAGGAGATCCAGAACATCGCGAACAGGCGATCGAACTGCTGGGTCCCGTCTCCGATCAGCTGCTCGTGGCGGGCCGGGCGCTCGACCGGCGCCTCCTCGTAGGGGAGGCCGACGGCCTCGAGTTCGCGCTCGATCGGCTGGAGCAGTCCGGCCGTCGCGCCGGGTTCGTACTCCGGATCGAGGACGACGCGGTCGATGTCGTGGTCGTCGGCGTACTCGCTGAACGTGCCGACGAAGTCCCGGGGACCGAAGAGATACTCCTCGTCGCCAAGGACGGCCGTCTCGACGGTGACCGACGAGCTGTCGGCGTCCTCCCGCACCCAGCTCTCGGCCCTCGAGAGCAGCGATCTCGCCGTCTCCGCTTCGCTCTGTCCCTCCGGCATCTCCCTGTCGCTGGGCATCGCGACGACCAGGTGACACTCGAGGTCGTCCGCGCGCTCGAGGCCGGATCGGACGGCGTACCCGACCGTCTGCCGGACGGTGATCGTCTCCGACAGCGGGACGAGGATTCGTTCAGTCGCCACGGTAGCTCCCTCCGCGCGACCGTCGTTGTACACTCATGGCTCTCGTTGTTAGTCGATTCAAGCGGTAGCCGTAGGAAAACGATTTCGTTATCCGCCAGTCGGGACGACCGTTCCGTCTTCCACACAGTGACGGCCCATTTTGAGTGGTTCGTCTCGAGATAGCGGAGTAATTGCTACGAACGTCCGATTCGTCGGTTCCCGCGACCGGTTACGGCGCGTTCTCGGGTCGAAACCGACGCCGCCTCCGTCTCGAGCGCGCTCGATCCGCCGCGAACGATCACGTACATTCATTCGAGATCGCCCCGAGGTCACGGGTATGCCAGACGACAGGAACGTAGTGGTCGTCGACGGCGCACGAACACCTCACGGCACGCTGCTCGGTTCGCTCGCCGACGTCGAGGCGGTCGAACTGGGGCGGACGGCGCTGGACGGCCTGCTCGAGCGAGCCCCGATCTCGGGATCGGACGTCGACTGGGTAGCGCTGGGGAACGCGATCCAGGCCGGAATCGGACAGGTGCCGGGTCGCCAGGCCGTCGTCGAGTCCGACCTCCCGAACGAGACGCCGACGACGACCGTCAACGAGGCGTCGGGCTCGGGGCTGCGGGCGATCGCACTGGCGGTCGATCGGATCGACGCCGGGCGAGCCGAGTTCGCCGTCGCCGGCGGCTTCGAGTCGATGACGAACGCGCCCTGGATCCTGCCGAACTACCGGAAGGGACGACGTCACGGCGACGTCACGCTGAAGGACTCGATGATCATGGACTCGCTGTGGGACGTCAACCTCGACGTCCACATGGGCGAGATCACCGAGCGACTCGTCGACCGCGAGGGCGTCTCTCGAGACGCACAGGACGAGTACGCCCTCGAGAGCCACCGGCTGGCCGCGGAGACGATCGAGTCGGGCGCGTTCGACGACGAGATCGTTCCCGTCGAAACCCGGGACGGTGCGGTCGACACGGACGAGGGAGCCCGTCCCGACTCGACGCTGTCGGATCTCGCCGAACTCCCCACCTCCTTCCGCGAGGAGGGGACGATCACCCCGGGCAACGCCTCGAAGCTCAGCGACGGCGCGGGCGCAGTGTTGCTGGCTGACGCGGACGCCGCGGCGGACCGCGGGCTCGAGCCGATGGCGACCGTCGCCGACTACGAGCTGGTTTACCGGGATCCCGACGAGTTCAACGAGGCCGTCGGCGACGTCGTCGCGAGCCTGCTCGAGCGAAACGGCCTCGAGGCGGCCGACGTCGACGCGTTCTGGATCAACGAGGCGTTCGCGGCCCAGTCGGTGTACGTCATGGACCGACTCGGAATCCCGCGCGAGCGGATGAACCCCCGCGGGGGTGCGGTCGCGTTCGGCCACCCGATCGGCGCCTCCGGGGGGATGCTGGCGGCCGGTCTGGCCTACCAGCTCCGGGACGAGGACCTCGAGCGCGGGCTCGTGGGGATGAGCGTCGGCGGCGGCGGGGCGATCATGGCCCTGCTCGAAAAGCCCTAGCGTTGTTCCAGGAATCCGGGCGGTTTCGAGGGGTTTACTTTCCCGGTATTCCCAGTAGTTACCAATGACGCTGTACTCGCGAGTCCGTCCACTCGCGTTCAAACTCCCCGCCGAGACGGCCCACGTCCTCGGCAAACGGGCGCTGCGAGCGGTGCAGTCGACGTGGCCGACGCGAGCGGCGCTCGCCTCGAACTACCGGTACGCCCACCCGGCGCTCGAGACCGAGCTGTTCGGGTGTCGGTTCTCCAATCCGGTCGGCGTGGCCGCGGGGTTCGACAAGAACGCCGAGGTGACCCACGCCCTCGAGGCGCTGGGGTTCGGATTCGTCGAGATCGGCACCGTCACGCCCTACCCCCAGTCCGGGAACGACCGCCCGCGGCTGTTCCGGCTGCAGGAGGACGAGGCGATGATCAACCGGATGGGCTTCAACGGCGAGGGGATGGAGCAGGTCCGGCGCCGCCTCGAGCGCGACGGCCCGCCCCAGATCCCGCTCGGAGTCAACGTCGGCAAGATGAACTCCTCGAGCGAACGGGAGGCGGTCGAGGACTACCGGCGGGTGTTCGTCCGGCTCTCGCCGTTCGCCGACTACGTCGTCGTCAACGTCTCCTGTCCGAACACGCCCGACGAGTTCGACGAGGCCTCGCCCGACCACCTGCGAACCGTCTTCGAGACCCTCGAGGCCGAGAACGACGACGACGTCCCGATCCTGGTCAAGATCGGTCCCGACTCGCCCGAGGAGTCGATGCTCGACCTCGTCGACATCGTCGAGGACTGCGACCTCGACGGGATCGTCGCGACGAACACGACCACCACCCGGGCGGACCTCGACTCGCCGCGGCGGGAGGAGTGGGGCGGCCTCAGCGGCGACCCGCTCGAGGAGCGCTCGACGGCCGTGATCCGGACGCTGGCGGCCCACACCGACGACGACCTGCCGATCGTCGGCGTCGGCGGCGTCGACTCGGCGAGAAGCGCCTACGAGAAGATCCGCGCGGGCGCCTCGCTCGTCCAGCTCTACACCGGATTCGTCTACGGCGGTCCCGGAACGGCCAGGCGGATCAACCGGGGACTCGTCGACCTGCTCGAGCGCGACGGGTTCTCGTCGGTCGAGGACGCGGTCGGCGCGGATCTCGAGTAGGACGACCTCAGTCGACGTCGACCCGCGTCCCGTACCCCGACTCGCCCACCACGTCGCCGTCCTCGTAGACGACCTCGCCGCGGACGACCGTCGCGATCGGTTTTCCGGTGAACGACTCGCCCACGAACGGCGTCACGCAGTTCTTCGAGTGGAGCTCGTCGGGACTCTCGAGGGTCCACTCCGCATCGGGGTCGACGACCGTGAAGTCGGCGTCGGTGCCGACCTGCAGCGACCCCTTCTGTGGGTACATCCCCCACACCTGCGCGGGCCGGGTCGAGTGGCGACGAACCCACTCCTCGAGCGTGAACCGTCCCTGATCGACGAACGAGAGCATGACCGGAACCTCGGTCTCGAGGCCGACGAACCCCGAGGTCGCGTCCCAGGTGTTGCCGAACGGGTCGTCGACCTTCTTCTCCTCGGGGGTGTGGGGCGCGTGGTCGGTCGCGAAACAGTCGATCGCGCCGCCGTCGATCCCGACCTCCCAGAGCCGGTCTCGCTCGTCGGCGTCCCGGATCGGCGGCTGGATCCGCGCGACGTTGCCCTTCTCGCGCATGACGTCCTCGGTGAACCAGAGGTAGTGTGGCGTCGTCTCCGCGGTGACGTCGACGCCCCGATCTTTCCCGCGGGCGACGGCTTCCGCCGCCGAACCCGAGGAGACGTGGAACATGTGAATCGACGCGTCGGTCTCCTCGGCGAAGGTGATCATCCGCTCGACGGCCTCCCGCTCGGCGATCACGGGCCTCGAGTGCGAGTGGTCGATCGGCTCGTTTCGTCCCTCCCCTTTGAACCGCGCCGTGTAGTAATCGATGATCTCGCCGTTCTCCTCGTGAAAGCCCAGCCGTTTGCCGGTCTCGCCGATCCGCTCCATCGCCTCTATGATCTCACCGTCGGTTGGCGGGGGAACGTCCCCAACCGTCGAGCCCAGGAAGATCTTGTACCCCAGGACGCCCGCGTCGTCGAGGCCGGGGATCGCCTCGAGGTTCTCCGAGGTGACGACGGCGTAGCTCTGGAAGTCGACGTGGGCGCCGGCCTCGCCCCGTTCGTACTTCAACTCGAGGTGGTCGGGGCTGTCGATGACGGGGTCGGTGTTGGGCATCCCGACGACGGTCGTCACGCCGCCCGCGGCGGCCGCCCGCGTTGCGGACTCCCAGTCCTCCTTGTACTCGAGGCCGGGTTCGCGGTTGTGAATGTGACAGTCGACGATACCGGGGACGAGGACCGTCCCGTCGGCGTCGAGCACTCGCTCCGCCTCGGGGAGGCGATCGGAGCGCCCGACGGCGACGATCGTCCCGTCCTCGACCGCGACGCCCGCGTCGGGGCTCCGGCCGGCCGGCGTGACGACGGTACAGTTTCGCACGACGAGATCCACGGTCATTGGAACCACCTACCCGCGAGATTCGGATATAGCTTCTGTTGCCGGGGCGAGAACGGCGACGAGCGGGGCGCGGATCCGCGCCCGAGGACGATCCTGTCGATAATCGTGGTTTTTCCTGTGGTATCGACGGATTGGCCGCTCGAGCGCCGAAACCTCCGGAACTGGCCGACGAAGACGACTCAACGCCGGATCAGGTTCGCGTAGGTGAGAGATAACTAACGGTTCGGCGGGGGTGAGTGGGGACATGATCGACAGCCTCGTCGTCTTCGTCGTCAGCCTCCTGATCGGTGCGTTCGGCATCTTCGTCGGCGCGAAGTTCGTCGTCGACACCGAGGACTACACCTACGCCCTGATCACCGCGCTCATCGGCGCGATCGTCTGGGCGGTCGTCGGGTTCTTCTTCGGCTGGATCCCGCTTCTGGGTCCGCTGCTCGTGTTCGTCGCCTACCTCGCGGTGATCAACGCGCGCTATCCCGGCGGCTGGATCGAGGCGATCGTCATCACGGTCATCGCCTGGCTGTCGGTGCTCGTGGTCCTCTACGTCCTCGCCGTTATCGGCGTGACCGGGTTCGAGGCGGCCGGCGTTCCCGGGACGTAGCCCCGACCCAAACTATCAGATTACGTTATAGAATCGATGGTATCCAGGGTGGCGTTAGATCGTCTGAGAATAGCTTCCATGTGATATACTGCGACAGGGATAACAATACATGTTTTATAAAAAATACTTTGTGGGGTGCTGTCGACGGTTCAGCGTAAGACGGTCGTTCCGCGGCTCGCAGTAACACGGACCGATCTCTCCAGTCACCATGATCCACGCGCTCTCCGAACCCGTCGCCACCGCGCTCGTTCCGTCGACCAGCGAGGGGTCCACCCTCGGACTCGTCTGGGATCCGCATCTCGCGGCCGTCGCCGGTCTCGTCGCACTGGTGATGCTCGGCGGCGCGCTCGTCGCCCGGAACCGGCTGGCGACGACGCCGGGGCTCGGAACCGAGTCGGATCCACAGCGCGACGAGGAGTTCGTGACCGACCGGGAGCGCGTCTGCGAACTCATCAGCGAGAACGGCGGACGGATGAAACAGTCGAAGATCGTCGACTCGGTCGACTGGTCGAAGGCGAAGGTGAGCCGACTGCTGGCCGAACTCGAGGAAGAGGAGGAGGTGACGAAGCTTCGACTCGGCCGGGAGAACCTGGTCTGTCTGCCGGGCTACGAACCGACGGCCTCGAAGTCGCCGAAACGACCCAGAAACGAGTGAGTTCTCGGCTCGAGCGTCTCGAGTAATCGTCTAGCCGAGCAGCTGGTAGAGACTGCTCGCGGCGACGACCAGCAACGCGAGCACGCTCGAGAGCACGGGATCGAGAGCCGAGACGACGGTCCCGTCGAGCCCGGCCAGCGCGATCAGGAGGAGCCCGACGAGACAGACGGCGAAGTGGAGACGAAAGGTCGACGAGCGGTCGGTCGTCTCGCCGTCGACGTAGGTGAGGACGTCGTCGAAGTTCGGGCCGGGACGGATCGTCTTCGCGTCGGAGTCGTACTCGATGACGGCATCCTCCTGGAGCTGCGGGAGATGGGTCTGCTGGAGGGAGACGTAGACGCTCTTGTAGAGGTTGTTCGGAACCGACGACGACTCCGACTCGGTCGATGCGATCTCGGTCGCGACCTCCGAGACGTCGATCCGTCCGGCCTCCCCGGCGAGCAGTTGCACGATCGCCCGTCGCCGGTCGTTGCCCAGAATGTGAAAAACCTCGCTTTCCTCGAGTGAGCCGGTTCGGTTCGTCTGAACGGACATTGATCAAAGCGTGCTCGAAGATGTATAGTTACCGACCGGTCCACCACCCACTGACATACGCGTGGGTTTCACCGACCACCGACTTCAACTTGCGGTATTAATTCCCAATCGGTCCGTTCGGAAGGATTGTCTTCCATCGATCCGGACAGGAAACTAACACGGCGAGAAGGGATCGAACAGCTATCCGGGGAGGTGGCCGCCCGATTGCATCTCCCGATACGTCGTGCAGGCGGGACAGCCGTGGACGACGTCACCGTTGTCTCCGAAGACGCGGGCGAACTGCTGGGTGACGTGTGTCCCACAGTTTCGACAGCGAGCGCCTGCCGACGACGATTCCATCGGTTTCCAGCCGTGTTGTGTTCGTTTCATAGGTAGGGGGATGTTCGCGGATGGGGTGGCGGACGGAGCCGTTCGTCACGCCATCCGGCCTCGTCGAATTCAGGGGGGCAGATGTGAATAAAGGACACAGACCGTTCACCCCCGGAGCGGGTCAGCAGTTCGGGAAACCCCTCGTTTATGGCCGATATAGCCGGTCTCGAGCCTGCTCCGGTGCGTTTCCCGATAGCGGCCGAAATCGATCTCAAGGTGAATTCAGCCGCGTTCTCTCGCGTTTGTCGAACGCTATTCCGACGTCACTCGTTCGAGACCGATCGAAAGTCTCCGTTTCCCGGCCGAAATCGATAGTTTCTGCCGGCGGCGATTTTGCAACTGCGTGTAAGGTCCACCGTTCTCAAATACCACTACCGCTTACCGATCTACGTGTCGAAACGCGGTGGCGCGATCGCGAATCCCGGCGCGCCGCGCCGCTATCGGCCGGGCCGGACGGTCTCACGACGAACGACGGCTCCGGCGACGATGGGTGATCACGACTATGTCAACACAAGCGACCAATACACGAGCGGAATCGGACTCGAACCCGTCGGTGCAGCTCAACGTGCTCGGTGACGACTGTGCACGGACGATCCTCGTCGCGACCAGCGACGGCCCGAAGACGGCAAAGGAGCTTACGGCGCGAACTGATAGCTCCTCGGCCACCGTCTACCGGCGCATCAACAACTTGATCGAGAGCGATCTGCTCGAGGAGTGCGTGCGCTTCGAGGAGAGCGGCTCGCACACGACCGCCTACGAGTCGACGGTAGAGGGACTGTCCGTCCGGATCGACTCGAGCGGGATCGACGTCTCTCTGTCGAAATCCGAGTAACACCGGTGTCGAACTCCGACTGAAACCGTTCGAGAGCCCGCAAAACGTACCGAAACGAACGACCGTCGTCCGCAGAACCATTTTAATTCAAGACGTCGGATAGGAAAGAACTACTAGCGCGGCTGTATGATACGGATAACAAATATCTACTCAGTGGAACGGTCACTGTGATTGAGCAATGCACGATCTGACCGGCTTTCAGCGCGACCTCCTGTACGTGATCGCGGGCGCCGATCGGCCGTCCGGACAGACGGTCAAAGACGAGGTCGAAGGGTACTACAGCTCGGAGATCAATCACGGTCGGCTGTACCCGAACCTCGATACGCTCGTCAACAAGGAACTCGTCGAGAAGGGACAGCTCGACAGACGAACCAACTACTACGCAATCACCGACGACGGCCTCGAGCAGATCAGCGAGCGCCGCGAGTGGGAACGACAGTACGTCGACCTGTAGTCCGATTCTACGACCGCTGACGGCCGAAACCGAGAATCGCGTCTCGGCAACCGCGATCGGCTCCGAGAGCCGTAACGCGGCCATAACAAAGCCCGCGAGCGAGGACTGGCTCAACGACCTATGGTAGGAGTCCCTGCCCTCGAGGCACCGACCGCGCGGACAACTGTGGTGACCGCCGCGTGAGTCACCCCACGAGTACGGAAACGCGGCTCGGCTTCCTTCGGTGGTATCCCCTCGATCTCGCCCTGGTTTCGCTTGTGGCGGCGCTCTCGTATCTCGCCGTCACGAGCTTCGATCCGGAGGCCGCACCGCGCTTGCTGGTGACGTTCCCGCTCGCGCTGTTTCTGCCCGGATACGCGCTCGTCTCCGTGTTGTTTCCGGCCGGAGAACGGGCTGCCCGGCAGACGGCGACGACGGCGGCCGACCGCCGGCCCCGCGGGATCGACACCGTCGAGCGACTCGGGCTCGCCTTCGCGCTCTCGCTCGCGCTCGGGCCGATCACGGTGATCGCGCTCCCGCTCGCCGGCTGGGAGCTCGAGGCGGCGTCGGTCGCCGGGGGGCTGGCGGCCGCCACGATCGGGCTGGCACAACTGGGCGTCGTTCGTCGGCTCCGGACGCCCGCCGCCGTCCGGTTTACCGTCTCGATTCGGACGATCCGCGAACGGCTGGTCGGCGCCGACGGCCGCGGTGTGACGGCGTCCTCGGTCGTCCTCGGGATCGCGATCGTCCTCGCCGTCGGGCTGCTCGCCGTCGCCTTTCTCTTTCCTGCCTCGGCCGGCGGCTACGATCAGCTGGCGCTGTACTCGGAGACCGAGGACGGCGACCTCGTCGCCGGGGAGTTCCCCGACGAGATCGCGCCGGGCGAGTCGGTGCCGGTAACGATCGAGGTCGAAAACGGCGGCGACGCGACCCGGGAGTACACGGTCGTCGTCCAGGAGCAGGTGATCGAGGACGGCGAGGTCGCCGAGAGCACGGACCACGAGCGGATCGAGACCGTAGTCCCGGGCGGCGAGACCGACGACGGCACGTACCCGGTGACGCCGACGGCCGAACCCGGTGAGACCGTTCGCATCAGCGTTCTGCTGTTCGAGGGCGAGCCGCCGATCGGAGCGACGAACGAGGACGCGCTCGAGGAGACCTACTTCTGGGTGACCGTCGCCGAGGAGCCGGAACCGGCCGACTGACGGGTTCGACGAACTTCGTCCACGATCGCGCCGGTCGCCGGTTCACCCTTTCTCGGCGTCTCGAGTCGCGTCGCTCGAACTCACCGTCCCGGATCGACTCCGCGCGAACCGCCTCGAGTCCGGGATCGTGATCGCGGACGGTGCCGGTCGTCCAGTGGTTCAGCCTCTCGCAACGCAGGCGCCGTATGGAGAAGTCGAGCCGGAGGCTCTCGAGCTACTGTCGAAACGAGAGGGGCCGGGAAACGGCGTGGGACCTTGCGGCGAGTCGCAGTGGAGCTATCGGCCCGCCACGCCGAACGGCAGCCGCAGCTCCGGACTTCTCGAGGCGCGGTGAACGATCGAAACCGACAGCACGGCGAGACAGAGCGCGACCGCGACCGCGGGAGCCAGCGCTGCCGTCGCGGGGCCGACGGACAGCCAGGTGAGCGCGAGCGCGACGACGCCCAGCGCCGTTACCCCCGCGTAGATCCGGTGCCAGGGTCGCTGGTGGCCCAGTCGGCGATCGAGATAGGGCTCGAACACCTCGCTGCTGGGGAGGAGTTCGATCGTGTGCGTGTCGGGGTCCCAGTCGACGATCCCGTGATCCTCGAGCATCGGCAGGTGGGTCTGGTACAGCGAGATGTAGACGCGACGGCGCTGGGTTCGCGTCACCTCGTCGGTGCCGATCTCGTTCTCCCAGGCGGCGACCTGCTCGACCAGCGGCGCGAGGTCGCAGGCGCCGCCCTGTCGTTTCAGGTATCTGACCGCCTGACGTCTGCGCGCGTTGCTAAAGACATCGAACAGTTCGGCCTGAGTGAACTCTCGGTCGGTCATGGGTTCCCTCTCGATCCCGTCTCCCGTGGCCGGAGATCGGGGCTGGTCGGATAGCTCACACCACCGAGTGGGACGGAGCAACCCTTTACTATCTCGCGGCTACCCCGTCGAAACCATTATATACCGATCAGAAGCCGTGACTGACGTCCGTCGCGACGGTTCGGGTCGCTCGACCCTGCGATCGCCGGCGCCGATCGGTCGAACCCTCGGCGGTATCGGTTCGTTCCGTCCCTCGAGGGCCGACGTAGTACGGGACTACGCGACCGTCAAGCCGGGGATAACAAAGCCTCGCTACCGGCTGTGTCCGGACGATCACCCATCCGGGTATCGAGCATCTATGAGCGCATCCAGATACGACCGACGAGTGCAGGGACGGACCGCCGTGTTCCCGCGTGGAGGCTGGTCGCCGTGACGCGGTTCGTCTCCGGCGAGGACTGTACGATCGCCGACGACGTGACGATCGACCACGGCGAGTTCGACGAACCGACCAGGATCGGCGCCGACGCGACGATCAGGGCCGGCTCGATCGTCTACGGCGACGTGACGATCGGCGACGGGTTCACCACTGGCCACGACGTGTTGATCCGCGAGCGAACCACGATCGGCGACGACGTGCTCGTCGGCACGAAGACCGTTATCGACGGCGAGACGACGATCGGCTCGCACGTCAGCCTCCAGACGAACGTCTACGTGCCGACCGAGACGACGATCGGCGACAACGTCTTCGTCGGCCCCGGAGCCGTCATGACCAACGACGAGTACCCCGTCCGGACCGAGGCTGCCCTCGAGGGGCCGACCCTCGAGGACGGCGCCTCGGTCGGCGCGAACGCGACGATCCTGCCGGGCGTGACCGTCGGCGAGAACGCGTTCGTCGCGGCCGGCGCCGTCGTCGTCGAGGACGTCCCGGCCGACAGCCTCGCCGTGGGCGCACCGGCCCGAACCAGACCGCTTCCCGACCCCCTCGAGGGGCCGAACCAGCTCGAATGACCGACACAGAAACCAACCCCGAGATCGACGCCGAGACGAGTATCGACCGCGTAACCGACGAGCCGAGCGAGGAGGGCGTTCCGATCGCCGATCCCGAACTCGGTCCGGACGCGATCGACCGCGTCCGGGCGGTCCTCGAGAGCGGCGCGCTCGCAGACGGCCCCGAGGTCCGGGCCTTCGAGCGCGAGTTCGCCGCCTTCTGTGACACCGACCGGGCCGTCGCGGCCTCGAACGGGACGACGGCGCTGGTGACCGCCCTCGAGGCACTGGGGCTCGAGGACGGCGACGCGGTCGTCACCTCGCCGTTTTCCTTCGTCGCGAGCGCGAACGCGATCCGGCTCGCGGGCGGGACGCCGGTGTTCGCCGATATCGACCCCGAGACGTACGCGCTGGATCCGGACGCCGTCGAACGGGTGCTACGCGACCGGAAGGACGTCGTCGGCCTGCTGCCGGTGCACCTCTACGGGCTGCCGGCGGAGATGCCCGCCCTCCTGGACCTCGCCGAGGACCACGACCTGTTCGTCCTCGAGGACGCCTGTCAGGCCCACGGCGCGAGGTGTGAGGGAGGTCGGGTCGGCTCGCTGGGCGACGCCGCCTGCTTCTCGTTTTACCCGACCAAGAACATGACGACGGCCGAGGGCGGGATGATCACGACCGACCGCGAGGACGTCGCCGACCGGGCGGCTCGGTACGTCAACCACGGCCGGGGCGAGACCGGCACCGGCGGCTACGACCACCTCGAGCTCGGCCACAACTTCCGGCTGACGGACGTCGCGGCCGCGATCGGTCGTGCCCAACTCGAGCAATTGCCGTCGTTCAATCGCGCCCGCCGGGAGCACGCCGCCGCCTACGACGAGGCCCTGGCCGAGCTTCCCCTCGAGACGCCGACCGAACCGCCGCGGTATCGTCACGTCTACCACCAGTACACGGTTCGGGCGACCGACCGGGACGCGCTCGCCGAGTCGCTCGCGGACCGGAGCATCGACACCGGAATCTACTACGATCGACCGATCCACCGCCAGCCGGCCTACGAGTCGGTTAGCACGGCCGCGGCGACGTTCCCCGAGGCCGAACGGGCCGCCGACGAGGTGCTCTCCCTCCCCGTTCACCCGTCGCTCTCGGCCGAGGACCGCCGAACCGTCGTCGAGGCGGTGTGGGACCACTACGATACGCAATGACCGACCAATCTATCCTCAGAGCCGGCGTCATCGGCGCCGGCTCGATGGGCGAGAACCACGCGCGGGTGTACAGCGAACTGCGGGACGTCGACCTCGTCGGCGTCGCCGACCGCGACCGCGAGGTCGCCCGGCGGGTCGCCGCCGAGTACGGAACCGAGGCCGTCTCTCTCGAGGAACTGCTCGAGCGGGTCGACGCCGTCACCGTCGCCGTGCCGACCCATGTCCACGCCGAGGTCGTCTCGCGGTGTCTCGAGGCCGGCGTCGACGTGCTGGTCGAGAAACCGATCGCGGGCTCGGTCGCGGAGGGTCGCGCCCTCGCCGAGCAGGCGCGGAACTCCGGGCGGATCCTGCAGGTCGGCCACATCGAACGGTTCAATCCCGCGGTCGGGATGCTCGAGGAACTGCTCGAGGACCTCGACATCATCGGCGTCGAGGCCGAGCGGCTCGGCCCGCCGGTCAACCGCGACGCGCCCGGCGACGTCGTCTTCGACCTGATGATCCACGACGTCGACGTCGTCGGCGCCCTCCTCGGACGGGAGCCGACGTCGATCTCGGCGATCGGAGCGGCCGACGGCCGGTACGCCACGGCGACGATGGAGTACGGTGATATCGTCGCGACGCTGACCGCGAGCCGGGTGACCCAAAAGAAGGTTCGAAAACTCACCGTCACCGCCCGCGAGTGTCTCGTCGAGGTCGACTACCTCGAGCAGTCCGTGCTGATTCACCGGGACTCCTACCCGGAGTACCTCACCGACGACGGCCAGAACCGGTATCGCCACGAGAGCGTGGTCGAACGGCCCCGTATCGCCACGAGCGAACCCCTGCGGTGCGAACTCGAGTCGTTCGTCGAGTCGGTTCGCACGGGGACCGAGCCCGAGGTGACCGCCGAGGACGGGATCGCGGCCCTCGAGACGGTCCAGGCGATCGATTCGCGGCTCGGAGCGCGACGGCGCGAACGGGAGGTGAACGCCCGATGACCCGATCAGCGGCGATCTACGACTCGCCCCTCCCGGAGCGCGAGCTTCGGGAGCGGCTGACTACCGGCGAAATCCCCGTCGCCGTCTACGGCCTCGGCAAGATGGGGCTCCCCCTCGCGGGCGTCTACGCCGAGACGACGGGCAACGTCACCGGCGTCGATATCGATCCCGCGGTCGTCGACCGGCTCAACGACGGCGAGAGTCACGTCGTCGGCGAGCCGGGACTCGACGACCTCGTGGCCGAACAGGTCGAGCGGGGTCGCCTCGCGGCGACGACCGACGGTGCCGCGACCGCCGCGGACGCCAGGATCCACGTGATCATCGTTCCGACGCTGCTCGCCGAGGACGACTCGCCCGATCTGACGACCGTCGAATCGGTGCTCGAGGATATCGCCGCCGGACTCGAGCCCGGCGACCTGGTCGTCGCCGAGTCGACGCTGCCGCCCGGCTCCTGTCGGGACGTCCTGCTTCCACACCTGATCCAGGAGAGCGGCCTCGAGCGCGGCGAGTTCGGGCTCGCGTTCTGTCCCGAGCGGACGGCCTCGGGATCGGCGCTCCGGGACATCCGGGGACGGTACCCGAAGGTCGTCGGCGGCGTCGACGCGGCGAGCACCCGCGCGGCCGAACTGATCTACGGCGAACTCACGAGCAACGAGGTCCACGCGGTGTCGGACGCGACGACCGCGGAGGCGGTGAAGGTGTTCGAGGGCGTCTACCGCGACGTCAACATCGCGCTCGCCAACGAGCTGGGCCGGCTCGCGGACGAACTCGGAATCTCGGTGCGGGAGGCGATCGACACCGCGAACGGGCTCTCGGTCTGCCAGCTCCACGAGCCCGGTCCCGGCGTCGGGGGTCACTGCATCCCCTACTACCCCCACTTCCTGCTCTCGCGGTTCGAGGAGCCGATGCCGGTGATGCGAACCGCCCGCGAGCTCAACGACGCGATGCCGTCGGTGATGGTCGATCGCCTCGCCGATCGGCTCGCGGCGACCGGCGCCGGCACCGACCTCGCCGACGCCTCGGTGCTCGTCCTCGGGATCACCTACCGGGCCGGCGTCGAGGAGACCCGCGCCTCACCCGCGCTGGGGGTCATCGACGCGCTCCGCGAGGCGGGGGCCGACGTCGCCGGCATCGATCCGCTGGTCGACCCCGCCGAGTACGGCGCCCGCCCGGTCACCCTCGAGGGCCTGCCCGACGAATCCTTCGACGGCGCGATCCTCGTCACGGCCCACGAGGCGTTCGAGGCGATTCCCTGGCCCGAACTCGAGCCGATGGTCGTCGTCGACGGCCGGGACGCCCTCGACCTCTCGGGAACTGCCCACAGCCACTACACGTTCGCGGGCTCCCACAATGGGTCGGCCCCGATCGAGGAGACGGCGGACTCGAGGAAGCTACGACAGGAGGCGCTCGAGCCCGGCCGAACGGACGGTGGGACCGATGTATAAGGGTGCGTCGATCGCGGTGGTCGTCACCGCCTACGACGAGGCGGCGTTCGTCGGACGCGTCATCGAGACGGTTCCCGACTACGTCGATCGGATCTACGCCGTCGACGACGCCTCGCCGGACGATTCCTGGACCGTCATTCGGCGGACCGCAGAGCGGATCAACGAGGCGACCGAGCCGGCGCGGGCGATCGCCGACGGCGGCGACGGCCGGCGGATCGTCCCGATCCGCCACGAGGAAAACCGAGGCTACGGCGGCGCGGTCAAGACCGGCTACGAGCGGGCCGCGGCCGACGGGATCGACGTCGTCGCCGTGATGAACGGCGACGCCCAGATGGATCCCACGATCCTCGACCGGATCCTCGATCCGGTCGTCGACGGCGAGGCAGACTACGCGAAGGGGAACCGACTGCTGACGCCCGCCGACCGCGCCTCGATGTCGACGTTCCGATTTATCGGCAACGCCGCCCTCACCGGGCTCTCGAAGTTCGCCACCGGCTACTGGACGCTGTCGGACCCCCAGAACGGGTACACCGCCATCTCCAGAGAGGCGATCGAGACGCTCGACCTCGAGGCGATCACCGACGAGTACGGCTTCCTCAACCACCTCCTGACCCACCTCAACGTCGCGGAGTTCCGCGTCGCGGACGTGCCGATGACGGCCGTCTACGGCGACGAGGAGTCGAGTATCGGTTACTCGTCGTTCGTCCAGTTCGTCTCCGTGCTCCTGTTGCGGAGCTTCCTGTGGCGGCTCAAGACCCGGTACGTCGTCCGGAGCTTCCACCCGGCGGTCGTCTTCTACGGCGCCGGCGCGACCGGGCTGGCCGGCGGACTCGCCGGACTGGTCGGTTCGCTCGCTCGAGCGGTCCGCGGCGCCGAGAGCTTCACGGGCGCGGTCGCCTCGTTCGTCGCCGCGCTGGTCGGCACGGTGGCGCTCGGCATCGCCATCTGGCTCGACCGCGAGGAGAACGCCAACCTCGAGGTGAGCCCGTACGACCGCTCCGACGAGGACGTCGGCGGTGTGTCGTCGGATCGGCTCGAGGAGGCGCCGCCTCGATCGGTCGACTAGGGAAGCGAGTGCATCGTCGCCCTCGGCTCCGGGTCGGACGAATCGTTACGTAGAGCGTGCAAACTGCTCGCTTCGCTCGCAGTTTCTACTGGGCGAACAGCCGTCCGAGACGCGCGACA
>NZ_JBLRWX010000023.1:0-38761 GCF_047921035.1 Natronococcus sp. | reverse complement strand
GTTGCTCTTGTTGCCCTCGCGGTTAGTGACGAAATTGCGCACCATCAGGCGAATTCCCAGACAGCAGCTGTCCCACTCCACGCCGCCGAGCGCTTCGACGCGGACCTGCTCGTCCTCGGCGCGCGCCGTCGGTCGCCCGTCGGCAAGGCGGTGTTCGGGAGCGTCGCCCAGTCGGTGTTGCTCGAGACGGACCGCCCGGCGATGGTCGTCCCGACCTGACCGTCCTATCGGTCGCTCGAGGCCGGACGACCGAGCGCCTCCTCGACGGCCTCGACTTTCTCCGAGGCGGCGGTGTCGCGGGTTCGCTTGTCGTCGATCTTCAACACGGTGCTCACCCGGTCGCCGTCGACGGCCTCGTGGGCCGCCTGGGCGGCCGCGAACAGTTCGTCGGTCGAGTCGGCCTCGATCACCGTCCCCATCGGGTTCGTCTCGTAGCCGACGTCGTACTCCTCGAGGGCCTCGACGGCCTTCGCGACCTCATCGGCCATGCTCTCTTCGGTTACCGGTGCGACGCTGAGTAGTGCCACGACTGTCATACTCGACACTGTCCGTACTGCGGTCCGTAAATCCGATCCCTGCAGTCGACGCCCGACAGGGCCTTTCGCTCGAAAAAACAGCCGACGAACTCGGGACGGCTATCGGTGCGGCCCCGGCCGACGGGTTTCGGCGGGCGGATAGATGACGATCTCGCCGTCGGCGTAGACGTACACCTCGTGCTCGAGGGCCGTGAAGGCGATGTGGCCGCCGGTTCGCTCGGTGCCGTCGGCCTTCGGCCGGAAGATCCGATCGAGGGCGTCGGGGTCGATGCTGTCGTACAGCGAGAACTCCCCCTGTGAGACGTCCGTGTCCGCGATCGACGCGAGCGCGTGGACGATCGTTGCGGTCAGCGTCGCCGTGTCGTCGTCGTCGTAGTGGAAGACGTAGCGGTCGTCGCCCTGTTCGTCCCGGAGTTCGTCGCTCTCGTCTCTTGATGTGGACTCGGTTTGCATGGGAACCTGTTCGTTCGGCCGTTCGCTGGTGGGTATCGTCCCGGAGTATAAAAGCTACTCGCAGTCGGAAACGCTTCTCGGAACCGACAGTCGCGGGCGTTGATCGCTTCGACGGGCGACGCCGATACGCCGTGATCGGACACGCTCACCGACCGCACTCGCATCGCCCGACTCCGGGTCAGAACGACTCGTGGGGCCACTCCTCGCGCTCGCCCAGCGCCGGCGGCGTCCGGTCGCTGTACCCCTTCCGTCCGATCGCACCCTCCCCGACGGTGTTGAAGATCGCGACCCGCGCATCGGCGGCCGACTCGAGTCGTTCGTCGGGAACCAACTCGAACAGCTCGCGTAGCGTCTGCTCGCCGTTCGGGAGCCCAAGTACGGCGTCGCCGTAGCGCTCGACCAGTTCATCGCTCGTCGCCGGATACTGATGCGTCTCGAGTTCTCGAGCGAGCGGTCCGAACTCGACACCCAACTCTCTCGTTCGCTCGTCGTCTGGTCCGGTCATCCCGACTCCGAAGCCGCCACGAATCGACTTAAAACCCGCCAGTGGTTTCACGCCGGCGCCGAGCGCGAACGTGATCCATCTCGAGTTACTTGTTCCAATCGGCGGTTGGCAACTCGCCGTCGAGCCGTTCAACTCGAGGACAACGGTTTCCAGGGACTCGGAACGGGAGGACTCGGTCGTGGAAACGAGGGGTCCTCGAGGGAACAGTCTCGAGGGCCTCGAAACCTTCCTGGAAGACGCGCGCTTGCTGGGATTTGAACCACGGTCGTTCCGCTTCGCTCCACTCTCTGCTTCAAATGTTCGGAGAAATGCGCTGGCTGGGATTTGAACCCAGGTTGTGACCATGGCAAGGTCACGTGATACCACTACACTACCAGCGCCCTGCTGCAGGTTTACGTCTCTCGAGTGAATTGATAAGGGTTACGAATCGCTCGACTCGAGTCCGGATCCTCCCCTGGCTCCGGCCTGGTGGACGGCAGTGATCCGAATGACTGCACCAGGTTGCTCGAGGTGACTCGAGCGACTCTGGTCACTCGAGTTGCTCGTTGGTATCGTGCGCTGGCTGGGATTTGAACCACGCGAAGACGGTCGCCTCGCTTTGCTCGGCGCTGCGACTTCTCTCGTTCAAATCCCGGGCGACCTCACGGCTCACGGGTGACGAGCACACGCTACACGGTGCTCGTCGAAGTTGTTCGCCGTAGAAGTGCGCTGGCTGGGATTTGAACCACGGTCGTTCCGCTTCGCTCCACTCTCTGCTTCAAATCCCAGGTCCGATTGCTGTCGCTCACGGGTTTGTTCGCGACAGCAATGCGCTGGCTGGGATTTGAACCCAGGTTGTGACCATGGCAAGGTCACGTGATACCACTACACTACCAGCGCCCTGTTGCACTCTCATCTATCTCTGGTAACTGTATAAGGATTGCGAATCGGACGGTGTGTGTCCCGTCCAGTCGTACCAAACGCCGATCGCTCGCCGCTCCGTACCGACCGTCGTCCCGCGACCTCGAGCGTGCGTTCGCGGGGGAAACGCGTTAGTACCCGTGACAGTGTGGCTCGGGGACCCGTATGTGTCGAATTCCCACCTGTGAGCCGTTCACAGCCGGAATCGAATCCGCTACCCTTTTAAGACTTTGTCGGCAAGACATCGCTACAGTCTAGTGACGCGGCGCCGAAGCGTGGGCATGACCGTCAGCGTGCTCGTGCCGTCGTCGCTCACCCGCGAAGCCGAGGACAAACGCGAGGCAACTCGCAAGCTCGGATACGTCGCCCGCGCGGCGACCGTGTTCCGGGCGGATCGGCTCGTCGTCTTCCCCGATCGGGAGGGCGAACGCGGGCGATTCGGCGGCGAGTTCGTCGATACCGTGTTGCGGTACGCGACGACGCCCCCCTACCTCCGAAACGAGGCATGGGGGATGCGCGACGAACTCGAGTACGTGGGCATCCTGCCCCCGCTCCGCGCCGTGTCACAGACCGGCTCCGAATCGGACGATTCGGGGTCGTCAAGACAAGGAATCGTGACCGAGGTCGGACCTGATCAACGCGTGCGGGTCAATTGCGGCTTGCAACACCCGATCTCCCTCAACGTGCCTCCCGGTATGGAGCTCGAGGAGGGGGAGCGCGTGACTGTCAGGATCTCTTCGCGACGACCGGTCCGGGCGAAACTCGAGGACGAGCCCCTCCCGGGGATCGAAGTCGAGCGGACGGACCTCCAGGCAGCGCTCGGCCGTGAGGACGCCGGCGTCCGCATCGCAGCCTCCCGATTCGGTGCAGAACTCACCGTCGGGCGGCTGGGGACGCTGGCCGGACGCCGCGAGCGCGACGGGATGACCGTCGCGTTCGGGGCACCCGAGAGAGGGCTGCCGGACATCCTCGGAATGGACGAGGAGGCCGTCGACGCGCTGTCCAGCCGGGACGGCGCCGACGGTGACGGAGTCGAACCCATCGATCCGGGGTTCGACCTCTGGCTGAATACGGTTCCGGACCAGGGAAGCGACGTCGTGCGAACGGAAGAGGCTCTGTTCGCCACGCTCGCTCCCCTCTCTCTCAGAGAGTGATAGAATGCCACAACCAAATTCACCACGCAAAGGCTCACTCGGGTTCGGCCCACGACAGCGCGCCTCCTCGGAGGTTCCGCGCTTCAACTCGTGGCCGGACGACGACGGACAGCCGACGCTCCAGGGTTTCGCGGGCTACAAGGCCGGCATGACCCACGTCGTGATGGTCGACGACGAAGCGAACTCGCCGACCGAGGGGATGGAGGAGACCGTCCCCGTCACGATCGTGGAGACGCCGCCGATGCGCGCGGTCGCCCTGCGTGCGTACGAGGACACACCGTACGGAAAGAAACCGATCACCGAGGTCTGGACCGACGAGTTCGTTCCCGAACTCGATCGCGTCCTGGACCTGCCCGGTGACGACTACGACGCCGACGCGGCCGAAGACGAGCTTCGAGAGCTGCTCGAGGACGGCCGCGTCGACGACGTTCGCGTCATCACGCACACGGTGCCTTCGGCGGTACCATCGGTACCGAAGAAGAAACCGGACGTGATGGAGACGCGCGTCGGCGGCGGCTCGATCGACGAGCGCGTCGACTTCGCGCTCGAGCTGATCGCCGACGGCGGGGAACACGTCATGAACGACACGTTCCGTGCCGGCGAGTACGTCGACGCGAGCGGCGTCACGAAGGGGAAAGGGACCCAGGGTCCCGTCAAGCGATGGGGCGTCCAGAAACGCAAGGGCAAACACGCCCGGCAGGGCTGGCGCCGTCGCATCGGCAACCTCGGCCCCTGGAACCCCTCCCGCGTCCGCTCGACGGTCCCCCAGCAGGGGCAGACCGGCTACCACCAGCGGACGGAACTGAACAAGCGCCTCGTCGACATCGGCGACGGCGCCGACGCGACGGTCGACGGCGGCTTCGTCAACTACGGCGAGGTCGACGGACCCCACGCGTTGATCAAGGGCTCGCTCCCCGGGCCGGACAAGCGTCTCGTGCGCTTCCGCCCGGCGATCCGACCCGGAGACCAGCCGCGCCTCGATCCCGAGGTCCGGTTCGTCTCCACCGCATCCAACCAGGGATAACACATGGACGCAACAGTACGCAACCTGGACGGCTCGGACGCGGACACGATCGAGCTCCCGGCGGTCTTCGAGACCCAGTACCGCCCGGACCTGATCGCCCGTGCCGTTCGCGCCGCCCAGGCCAACCGAAAACAGGACTACGGCGCCGACGAGTTCGCCGGCATGCGAACGCCGGCCGAATCGTTCGGTAGCGGCCGCGGGATGGCCCACGTCCCCCGACAGAACGGACGCGGTCGACGCGTCCCCCAGACGGTTTCGGGACGCAAGGCCCACCCGCCGAAAGCCGAGAAGGACTGGACCGAATCGATCAACACGAAAGAGAAGAAGCTGGCCGTCCGCAGCGCCATCGCCGCGACGACCGACGCCGAACTCGTCGCCGAGCGCGGCCACGAGTTCGACGCGGACCTCGAGGCGCCGATCGTCGTCAGCGACGAGTTCGAGGACCTCCAGAAGACGAAAGAGGTCGTCGAGTTCCTCGAGGCCGCCGGCCTCGCCGACGACGTCGAGCGAGCCGACGAGGGTCGCAGCGTGCGCTCGGGTCGCGGGAAGACCCGCGGACGCAAGTACAAACAGCCCAAATCGATCCTCTTCGTGACCTCGAGCGAGTCGGGCCCGTCCCGTGCGGCCCGAAACCTCGCCGGCGCGGACGTCACGACGGCCGCGGAGGTCAACGCGGAGGATCTCGCGCCGGGCGCCCAGCCCGGACGACTGACCGTCTGGACCGAAAGCGCGCTCGAGGAGGTGGCCGACCGATGAGCGGAGCGATCGAACACCCGCTCGTGACGGAGAAGGCGATGAACGACATGGACTTCGAGAACAAGCTCCAGTTCGTCGCCAACCCCGACGCCACCAAACCCGAGATTCGGGAGGAAGTCGAGCGACGCTTCGAGGTCTCGGTCGATAGCGTCAACACGCAGATGACGATGAAGGGGAAGAAGAAAGCAACCGTCAAACTGTCCGAGGACGACGACGCCCAGGAAGTCGCCTCGCGTATCGGGGTGTTCTAACGATGGGACGACGCATTCAGGGACAACGACGCGGCCGCGGGACTCCGACGTTCCGCGCCCCGTCGCACCGATACAAGGCGAAGCTCGACCACAAGAAAGAGGAAGACGACGACGTGATCCGCGGGACCGTCGTGGACATCGAACACGACCCCGCACGCTCGGCGCCCGTCGCCGCCATCGAGTTCGAGGACGGCGACCAGCGCCTCGTGCTGGCTCCGGAAGGGATCACCGTCGGCGAGGAGATCCAGGTCGGCGTCAGTGCAGAGATCAAGCCCGGCAACACGATGCCGCTGGCCGAGATCCCGGAAGGCGTTCCGGTCTGTAACATCGAGGCCAACCCCGGCGACGGCGGTCGATTCGCCCGCGCGTCGGGCGTCAACGCGGACCTGATCACCCACGACCGCAACGCTGCGGTCATCCAGCTTCCAAGCGGCGAGGTCAAGCGCCTCGATCCGCAGTGCCGTGCCACCGTCGGCGTCGTCGCCGGCGGCGGACGCACGGAGAAGCCGATGGTCAAAGCCGGAAACAAGTATCACAAGATGAAAGCCCGGGGTACCAAGTGGCCCCGCGTCCGCGGTGTTGCAATGAACGCGATCGACCACCCGTTCGGTGGCGGTGGCCGACAGCACCCCGGCAAACCGAAGTCCGTCTCGCGGGACGCCCCGCCGGGACGGAAGGTCGGTGACATCTCCTCGCGCCGTACCGGCCGAGGTGGGAACAAATGAGTCAGGAGTACAGAACCGGCCGCGAAGGTGAGTTCACCTACCGCGGTCACACGCTCGAGGAGCTGCAGGAGATGGAGCTCGACGAGGTCGTGGAACTGCTGCCCGCACGCAAGCGGCGAAGTATCAAGCGCGGACTCTCCGTCGAGCAGGAGAAGCTGCTCGAGAAGGCCCGCGAGAAAGGCGAGGAAGAGACCGCCAACGCGCCGATCCGAACGCACCTGCGCGACATGCCGGTGCTGCCGGAGTTCGTCGGACTGACCTTCGCCGTGTACAACGGCCAGTCTTTCGAGCGCGTTCGCGTCGAACCCGAGATGATCGGACACTATCTCGGCGAGTTCCAGCTGACCCGCACGTCCGTCGAACACGGACAGGCCGGGATCGGCGCGACTCGATCCTCGAAGTTCGTCCCACTGAAGTGATCACCGTATGGGAATCAACTACTCAGTCGACGCGGATCCGGACACGACCGCGAAAGCGATGCTCCGGGAGCGTCACATGAGCCACAAGCACAGCAAGGAGGTCGCCCGCGAGATCAAGGGCCGCACCGTCGCGGACGCCAGGGCGTACCTCCAGGACGTAATCGACGAGGAGCAGTCGGTACCGTTCAAGTCCCACAACTCCGGCGCGGGTCACCGCTCGGACGTCGAGGGCTGGGACGCCGGCAAGTACCCCGAGAAGGTCTCCGGGGAGTTCCTCGATCTGCTCGAGAACGTCGAGTCCAACGCCGACCACCAGGGCTTCGACGGCGCGTCGATGGAGATCGTCCACGTCGCCGCCCACAAGGTCGGCGAGTCCGTCGGCCGCAAGCCCCGCGCGATGGGGCGTGCGACCGCCTGGAACACGCCGGAGGTCGACGTCGAGATCGTCGTCGAGGAAGTCGACGAGAACGAGGAGGATGAGAACTAATGGCTGACGAACACCAGTTCATCGAAAACGGCCTGCAGCGGTCCCAGATCGACGAGTTCTTCGAAGAAGAGCTCGGCCGCGCAGGCTACGGCGGTATGGACGTCGCCAAGACGCCGATGGGCACCCAGATCGTTCTCAAGGCCGAGAAGCCGGGGATGGTCATCGGCAAGGGCGGCGAGAACATCCGGAAGGTCACGACGGCCCTCGAGGAGAAGTTCAACCTCGAGGACCCCCAGATCGACGTTCAGGAGGTCGACGAACCCGACCTCAACGCGCGGATCGTCGCGGACCGACTGGCCAACGCCTTAGAGCGTGGCTGGTACTTCCGGAAGGCCGGTCACACGACGATCGATCGGATCATGGACTCCGGCGCACTCGGCGCCGAGATCGTCCTCTCCGGGAAGGTCACCGGAGCGCGTTCCCGCGTCGAGAAGTTCAACCGCGGCTACATCAAGCACAACGGCCAGCCCGCCGAAGAGGTCGTCGACCACGGCCAGGGCGTCGCGGTCATGAAACTCGGCACGATCGGCGTCGACGTCAAGATCATCCCGCCGGGAGCCGAACTCCCCGACGACTTCCAGGTCCACGACGAGATGGACCCCGAAGAGGTCGTCCCCGACGCCGTCGAAGCCAACGAGGCCGAGGGCGTCGAGGAGCTGCTCGAGGGCGAACCCGAGGCGGCCGAGGCCGCCGAGGAAGGCGCCGAAGCTCCCGCCGAGGACGCCGTCGAACCCGAGCCCGAAGCGGAGGACATCGAGGAGGTCATCGAGGAAGAGGTCGACGCCGGCGAGGACGAGGATGTCGACATCCCCGACGAATCTCCGATCGAAGAGGATCTCGACGAGCTCGAGGAGGACGTCGAGGCCGAGGCAGAGGAGCTGATGGCCGAGATGGACAGCGAGGCGCAAGGCGCCTCGGAAGACGCGAGCGGCGACGAGCCGCGAGCAGACGAGGACGAAGACGAGGGAGGTGACGCCTGATGGCGATCCTCCACGTCGAAGAAGTCCGTGACATGACCGCCGCCGAACGAGAGGACGAACTCGAGGAGCTCGAGACCGAGCTGCTCAACCAGAAGTCCGTCCTCGCCGCCGGTGGTGCCCCGGAGAATCCGGGTCGCATCGGCGAGCTGAGTCGCACCATCGCCCGGATCAAGACGATCCAGCGCGAGGAAGGCGACTTCGAAGACGAAGACGAAGAATAACGACAATGGCACTGACACCCGAAACGCTGCCCCGACACGAACTCAACGGCCTGCCCGTCCGCGTCGTCGAGAGCGACGACGCCTCGCGGGTCGGTCTCGAGGGACGGGTCGTCATCGAGACGACGAACACCCTCTCGATAGAGGTTCGTGACGACGGCGCGTCTCGGGTCGTTATGGTGCCGAAGTCGGGCTCGACGTTCGAGTTCGCGATCACAGATGACGCCGCCGACGCCGCGAAGGCGTCGGGGACCGCGTCCAAACTGGCCGACACTCAACCCGCTGCGATGGAGCAATCCACTTCGGCGGACGGCGCTGGCGAGGACGTGGCCTACGTTACGGTCGATGGCTCGCGACTGCTCTCACAACCCGCCCGACGCACGGAAACGAATGGTGACTCACCATGGCAATAGGATTAGACGTTGAAACCCCTCCGGAACCGGAAAACCCGGAGGAATACGACTACGAGAAGTGTCCGTTCTACGGCGAGCTCTCCGTTCGAGGTCAGATCCTCGAGGGGACCGTCATCTCGACGGACATGGACAAGACCGTGGTCGTCGAACGAGAGTACGACGTGGCGGTTCCGAAGTACGACCGCCAGATGAAGCGTCGCTCGCGCATCCCGGCCCACGTACCGGGCGTGCTCGAGCCGCTCTCGGTCGGTGACACGGTCAAGATCGCAGAGACCCGACCACTGTCGAAGACGAAATCGCACGTGGTCGTCGAAGTAACCGAGGAGGCAACCGCGGAGGACATCGCCGAGCTGACCCGTCAGGCCGAGCCTGACCGTGAGCTTTCGACCGGCGACGTCACCGAGGGTGCCGAAGAGGAAGCCGTCGAGGGTGATCAGTGATGGAGGCGATGAAAGCCGACGTCACCCAGGGACTCAAGAAGGGGTCGCTGGTTACGTGCGCCGACAACACCGGCGCGCGGGAGCTGAAGGTCATCAGCGTCTCGGGCTACCAGGGCACCAAGAACCGCCAGCCGAAGGCGGGTCTGGGTGACAAGGTGACCGTCTCGGTCACGAAGGGTACCCCGGAGATGCGCCGTCAGGTCCTCGAGGCCGTCATCGTCCGCCAGCGGAAGTCGATCCGCCGGCCCGACGGGACGCGCGTGAAGTTCGAGGACAACGCGGCGGTCATCATCGACGAGAACGAAGAGCCCCGCGGGACGGAGATCAAGGGCCCGATCGCTCGCGAAGTCGCCGAACGCTTCGGCGCGATCGCCTCGACCGCAACGATGATCGTCTGAGTATGAGCAAGCAACCACACAAACAGCGAATCCAGACGGAGCGTGCACCGCTGCACAAGCGACAGAAGCAGCTCCACGCGACGCTCTCGGATGACCTCCGCGAGGAGTACGACACGCGACGGACCCGTGTCAACGCGGGCGACACCGTCGAGGTCATGCGCGGCGACCACGCCGGCGAGACTGGCGAGGTCCTGCGCGCGATCCTCGAGGACGGCACCATCCACGTCGAGGACGTGACCATCGAGACGGCCGACGGCGAGGAAGTACCCCGACCCCTCGACCCCTCGAACGTCCGGGTCACGGAGCTGAACCTCGAGGACGAGCGTCGAGAGGCGCGCCTCGAAGGCGACACGGACGAAGACGAAGACGAAGGTGATAGCGAATGACGAAACATCAGAAACGACTGTCCGTTCCGAAGTCCTGGCCAGTCGAGCGAAAGACGGACGTCTTCACGGTCAAGGCCGACGCCGGCCCGCACGGCGAGGACGGCGTTCCGCTCGTCGTCCTGCTTCGGGACGTGCTCGGCTACGTCGACTCGAAGAAGGAAGCCCGATACGCCCTCTCGCAGGACTCGATCCTCGTCAACGGGGAACCGATCAACGACGAACAGCGCCCGATCGGCATGTTCGACATCGTCGCGTTCCCCGGCCGCGAGGAGTACTACCGGGTCTTCCCCGACGAGGGCGGCCGACTCGCACTGACCGAGATCGACGCCGACGCGGCCGACAGTCGCCTCGGCAAGATCGAGGGCAAGCGCCAGGTCCCGGGTGGCGACACCCAGCTGACGCTGCACGACGGCACGAACATCCTCGCCGAGGAGAGCGAGTACAGCACGAACGACTCGATCGTCGTCGACAACGACGACAAGTCGATCGTCGCGCACTTCCCCTACGAGGAGGGTGCACTCGTCACGGCCGTCCGCGGCAACCACGGCGGCAAGATCGGCGAGGTCACCGAGATCGACGTCACCCCCGGCAGCGGTTCGAACATCGTCACCGTCGACACGGACGACGGCGAGTTCGAGACCGTCGAGGAGTACGTCGTCGTGATCGACGAGAACTTCACGGGCGAGGACGGTGATGACGATGAGTAGCGAAGCCGAAGGCGAGTTCCACGAGATGCGCGAGCCCCGCGTCGAGAAGGTCGTCGTCCACATGGGCGTCGGTCGCGGTGGCCGCGAACTCGGCAAGGCCGAGGACATCATCGAGGAGGTGACGGGCCAGCAGAGCGTCCGCACCCAGGCGAAGAAGACCGAGCCCGACTTCGGCATCCGACAGGGCGACCCGATCGGCACGAAGGTCACCCTCCGCGGCGAGGAGGCGGCCGAGTTCCTCGAGACCGCCCTGCCGCTGGCGACGCTGGCGGAGAACCAGTTCGACGACACGGGCAACTTCAGCTTCGGCGTCGAGGAACACACCGAGTTCCCGAGCCAGGAGTACGACCCGAACGTCGGGATCTACGGGATGGACGTCACCGTCAACCTCGTCCGCCCGGGCTACCGCATCGCCAAGCGCGACAAGGTGACCCGATCGATCCCGTCGAAGCACCGACTCACCCCCGAGGACGCGATTCGGTTCCTCGAGGCGAACTTCGACGTCAACGTAGAGGAGTCCACGGATGAGTGAAAGCGACGTAGAAAACGACCAGACGGGCGAGCACGCGGCAAAGCGCACCGGCCAGATCGAGGAGTGCCAGCGCTGTGGCCGCAAACAGGGACTCGTCGGCAAGTACGACATCAACCTCTGCCGGCAGTGTTTCCGAGAGATCGCCCGCGACATGGGATTCAGGAAGTACCGATAACATGACCGGAAACGACCCACTCAGCAACGCGCTCTCGGGGATCGACAACGCCGAGAGCGTCGGGAAACTGAGCCACGAGGTAACGCCCGCTTCGAACGAGATCGGCAGCGTGCTCGAGGTCTTCTACGACCGCGGGTACATCGACGGCTTCGAGTTCGTCGACGACGGTAAGGCCGGTCAGTTCGAGGTCGAACTGAAAGGAGCGATCAACGAGTGTGGCCCCGTCAAGCCCCGCTACGCAGCCGGTGCCGACGACTTCGAGAAGTGGGAGAAGCGATACCTCCCGGCTCGAGACTTCGGCGCGCTCGTCGTCACGACGAGCAGTGGCGTCATGAGCCACTACGAGGCGCGCGAGCAGGGGATCGGCGGCCAGGTGATCGCATACGTCTACTAATCATGCGAGTCGAACTGGAAATCCCCGAAAACGTATCTGTCGAGGTCGATCATCTCGACGTGACCGTCGACGGACCCGAGGGCGCCGTGACCCGGCGTCTCTGGTACCCCGACGTGACCGTCGAAGCCGAAGACGACCAGGTGGTCATCGAAAGCGACGCCGAGGACGCGAAGACGAACGCGACCGTCGGCACTTTCGAGAGTCATCTGAAAAACGCCTTCCACGGCGTGACCGAGGGGTGGGAGTACAAGATGGAAGTCTTCTACTCTCACTTCCCGATGCAGGTCCGCGTGGACGGCGACGACGTCGTCATCGAGAACTTCCTCGGCGAGAAGGCACCGCGACGCACGACTATCCACGGTGAGACCGACGTCTCCGTCGACGACGAACGGCTCGTCCTCTCCGGTCCGAACAAGGAGGACGTCGGCCAGACGGCGGCTGACATCGAGCAGCTGACGCGAGTCAGCGGCAAGGACACCCGCGTCTTCCAGGACGGGGTCTACATCACCGAGAAACCCGCGAAAGGAGGTGCCTGATAGATGGCTGACGACGAACCAGAGACCGAGGACGCCACGGCCGAAGCCGAAGCCGAAGAGGGTCCGCAGGATCTCGAGGACATCAGCGGCGTCGGCGCCAGCAAGGCCGACGCGCTTCGCGACGCCGGCTTCGAGACGATCGACGACGTCAAGGAGGCCGACCAGGAGGACCTGGCCGAGGCCGACGGCGTCGGAAACGCACTCGCCGCCCGCATCAAAGCCGACGTCGGCGACCTCGAGGTAACCGAGGAGACCGAGGCCGAGATCGAAGACGAGGGCGTCGAAGAGGAAGACGAACCGGACGAGGACGTCGAGACCGAACTGCAGCCCCGCGGGCTGACCGAGAAGACGCCCGAGCTCTCCGAGGACGAGCAGCGCCTGCTCACCCGACGCAAACAGGAGGGGAAGCCGCAGTTCAATCGACAGGACTACCACAAGAAAAAGCGGACGCCCGAATCCTGGCGTCGCCCCCGCGGCCAGCTCTCGAAGCAGCGCCGCGGCATCAAGGGCAAGGGCCCGAAAGTCCAGGCCGGCTACCGAACCCCCGAATCGGTTCGTGGCAAACACCCGAGCGGATTCGACGAGGTCTACGTCGAGAACACGGACGACCTCGAGGGTGTCGACGGCGACACGGAGGCGGTCCGCATCTCCTCCTCGGTCGGCGCGCGCAAGCGCGAACGGATCGAGGAGCAGGCCGAGGAGCAGGGCGTGCGCGTCCTGAACCCGACCTACGAGGAAGTCGAGGTGGAATCCAATGACTGATCTCTCCGCACAGAAGCGACTGGCGGCCGACGTCTTGGACGTCGGCAAGAACCGCGTCTGGATCGACCCGGACGCCCAGGGAGACATCGCCGAGGCGATCACCCGCGACGAGATCCGTGAACTCGTCGAGGACGGCCGTATTCAGGCCAAAGACGCCCGCGGCAACTCCCGCGGCCGCGCCCGCGAGCGCAACGCGAAACGCGCCTACGGCCACCGCAAGGGCCAGGGCAAGCGCAAGGGCAAAAAGGGCGCCCGCCAGAGCCAGAAAGACGAGTGGCAGGACAAGATTCGTGCACAGCGACGGAAGCTGCGTGAACTCCGCGACAAGGGCGAGATTACGCCCACGCAGTACCGCGAGCTCTACAAGAAGGCTGGCGGTGGCGAGTTCCGTAGCGTCCGGTACCTGTTGAACTACATCGACGAAAACTACGGTGACCAGTAATGGCGACAGGACCACGATACAACGTTCCGATGCGCCGTCGCCGTGAGGTCCGGACGGACTACCATCAGAGGTTGCGCCTGCTGAAATCGGACAAGCCCCGCCTCGTTGCTCGGAAGAGCAACAAGCACACTACGGCGCAGCTGATCGTTCCCGGCCCACAGGGCGACGAAACGCTCGCGAGCGCACATTCGAGCGATCTCGAGGAGTACGGTTGGGAAGCACCCACGAGCAACATTTCCGCGGCCTATCTGACCGGCCTGCTGGCCGGCAAACGCGCGGTCGACGCCGGCCTCGAGGAAGCCGTCCTCGACATCGGCCTCAACAAGGCGACGCCTGGCAACAAGGTGTTCGCCGTCCAGGAGGGGGCGATCGACGCCGGCCTCGAGATCCCGCACAACGATAGCGTGCTCGCGGACTGGTCGCGGACCCGCGGCGAGCACATCGCCGAGTACGCCGAGCAGCTAGACGAGCCGCTGTACGGCGGCGAGTTCGACGCGACAGAGCTACCAGAACACTTCGACGAGGTACGAGAGGCGATTCTCGAATGAGTGGAAACAACTACAACGACGGTGGATGGGAACCCGTCACCCGTCTCGGCCGAATGGTCCAGGAGGGCGAAATCGACACGATGGAGGACGCCCTCAACTCGGGACTCCCGCTGAAGGAGCCCGAAATCGTCGACCAGCTCCTCCCCGGACTGGACGACGAGGTGCTGGACATCAACATGGTCCAGCGGATGACCGACTCCGGACGACGCGTGAAGTTCCGCTGTGTGGTCGCCGTCGGCGACCGCAACGGCTACGTCGGCTACGCGGAAGGCCGCGACGACCAGGTCGGGTCCGCCATCCAGAAGGCGATCGGTATCGCGAAGCTGAACATCATCCAGGTCCCCCGCGGCTCGGGCTCCTGGGAGGACCGCTCGGACCGACCCCACTCGCTGACCCGACAGACGACCGGGAAGGCCGGCTCCGTCGAGGTCGAGCTGATCCCCGCCCCCGAGGGGCTGGGACTGGCCGCCAGCGACACCGTGCGCGCGGTGCTCGAGCTGGCCGGTATCGAGAACGCCTGGACCAAGAGCCACGGCAACACGCGAACGACGGTCAACCTCGCGAAGGCGACGTTCAACGCGCTCGAGAACGCCTCCCAGTCGCGTCACCCGAGCTCCCGAGGCCAGGAGGAAGCGGAGGTGGCTGACCAATGAGAGCCGTCGTGCAGGTCCGCGGCGAGGTCAACCGCAAGACCGACATCCAGGACACCCTGGAGATGCTCAACATCCACAGCGTCAACCACTGCGCGCTCGTCCCCGAGACGGAGACGTACGACGGGATGGTCGCCAAGGTCAACGACTACGTCGCGATCGGCGAACCCGATCAGGACGTCCTCGAGACCGTGCTCGCAAAGCGAGCGGAGCCGCTCGAGGGACGACAGGCGGACGTCGACGAGGAGTGGCTCGCCGAGAACACCGCATACGACGACTTCGGTGCACTCGCCGAGGCGCTGCTCGCCGAGGAGACGACGCTCCGCGAGGAGGGACTCTCCCCGACGCTGCGTCTCCACCCCCCGCGTGGCGGTCACGAGGGGATCAAGAAGCCGACCGCGGAGGGCGGCCAACTCGGAAAACATACAACCGAGGAGATTAATCAACTGTTAGAATCGATGCGATAAACCATGACGAGTAAAAAACGACGCCAGCGCGGATCGCGGACGCACAGCGGCGGCTCCCACAAGAACCGCCGAGGAGCCGGCCATCGCGGCGGACGCGGACGCGCCGGCCGCAGCAAACACGAGTTCCACAACTACGAACCGAAGGGCAAACACGGCTTCAACCGGCCGGACGAGCTTCAGGCCGACGTCGCCGAGATCGACGTTCAGAAGCTCGACGAGGACGCGGTCCTCTACGCCGCCGAGGGCGAGGCCGAGGAGACCGACGACGGCTACCGACTCGACGCGCGCGACATCGTCGAGAGCGGCCACGACGTCGACGTCGTGAAGGTACTTGGCTCCGGCCAGGTCCGGAACGCACTCGAGGTTACGGCGGACGCCTTCTCGGCGGCCGCCCAGGCGAAACTCGAGGACGCCGGCGGGAAGGCGGTGCTCTCCGAGCGAGCCCAGGAGGAAGCCGAAGCCGAGGCTGAGGCCGAGGGCGAAGCCGACGACGACTCAGAACAGGTCGAGGACTAACGCATGGGATGGAAGGAAGCCGCTGAACCGGTGCTGACACGGATGCCGACGGTCCGCCGTCCGGAGGGGCACGTCCCCTTCAAGCGAAAGCTGGCGTGGACGGCCGGCATCCTCGTGTTGTACTTTTTCCTGACGAACATCGCCCTGCTTGGGATGCAGGCCGATGGTGCGACCGACCTCTTCGGGGAGTTCCGTGCGATCCTCGCCGGTGAACACGGGTCGTTGCTCCAGGTCGGTATCGGTCCGATCGTCACGGCGAGCATCGTGATGCAGCTACTGGGCGGAGCGAACCTCCTGGGTCTCGACACCGACGATCCGCGAGATCAGGTGCTCTACCAGGGGCTCCAGAAGCTTCTGGTCATCGTCATGACAGCGCTGACCGCGCTGCCGATGGTGTTCGCCGGCGGCTTCCTCCCGGTCCAGCAGTCGCTGTCGCTCGGCGGGCTCACCTTCGACAGCACGCAGCTCCAGGTGCTGATGTTCCTCCAGATCTTCATGGGCGGGGTTCTCATCCTGTACATGGACGAGGTCGTCAGCAAGTGGGGCGTCGGCAGCGGGATCGGCCTGTTCATCATCGCCGGCGTGAGCCAGCGGCTGGTCACCGGGTTCATCCAGCCCACCGAGGGCGGGTTCTTCTACGACTGGTACCAGATTATCTTCGGCGACGTCGATCTCGCCGGGGACACGCTAAACACGCTGTTGCTCGGTGAGGGCCAGATCATCGCCCTCATGACGACGCTGCTGATCTTCGGTATCGTCGTCTACGCCGAGTCCGTGCGCGTTGAGATCCCGCTCAGCCACGCCCGCGTGAAAGGCGCCCGCGGTCGCTTCCCCGTGAAGCTCATCTACGCGAGCGTCCTGCCGATGATCCTCGTTCGGGCGCTGCAGGCCAACATCCAGTTCATGGGCCAGATCCTGGACCGTACCTGGGATGGGATGCCCGCCGTGCTGGGCCAGTACAACGCGCAGGGAGAGCCCGTCAGCGGGTTCTTCTACTACACCGCGCCGATCTACTCGCCGGAAGACTGGATGTGGTGGACCGGCGAGGTCGCCCAGGCGACGTGGATGGTCCTGGTTCGGATCTCCGTCGACCTGACGTTCATGGTCGTCGGCGGGGCGATCTTCGCCATCTTCTGGGTCGAGACGACGAACATGGGTCCCGACGCGACGGCCCGACAGATCCAGAACTCCGGGATGCAGATCCCCGGGTTCCGACAGAACGTCGGCGTCATCGAGAAGGTCATGGAGCGGTACATCCCGCAGGTGACCGTCATCGGCGGCGCGCTCGTCGGCCTGCTCGCCGTCTGGGCGAACATGCTGGGGACCATCGGCGCCGTCACCGGAACGGGGCTGCTGCTCGCCGTCTCCATTACGTACAAGCTGTACGAGGAGATCGCCGAGGAGCAGATGATGGAGATGCACCCGATGATGCGCCAGATGTTCGGCCGCGAAGACTGAGTAGTCGGGCCGGTGCGGTCCGAACGCTTTTCGTTTTTCTTTCGACCGATTAGTCACTGACTCGGACGTCTTAGTGGGTCAAATCGGAGATAACGGGTCGTGAGTACTGGACCGATTACTTCGACCGGTTGTCGTCGTTCACAACTGCGGTCGAATCCTCGGTGCGGAGACGCGTCTCGAGCACCAGCCACCACGTCGCGAGTGTCGGTACCGTCTGCGGACCGTCGAAGCTCGCAAGGTGTTCTCCCGTCTCTAAATAAAACGCGGCGCGAGTTCCCCGCCCCACCGTGGACGGGGGTGAAGCGCGTCACTCCGGCGCGTGTTCCGTCTTTTCGATATACCGTTCAACCACTTTCTCCGACATTGCTCCCGTCGTTCCCACGTAGTACCCAACCTTCCAAAACGAGAGGTGTCTCCGTGAGCGACGGTTCGACTCGAGCCTGGTGTGACGAGCGAAGCCGCGATACGATGCCGAACGGGCGATAGTCTGGAGAAGCTGGCGAACGCCGTGCTCGAGGGTAGTACGCGTTCGCTCGAGATCCGATGCGGTTTCGATCCCGTAACGGCTCGCGTCCAGTCGTGCAGACGAGTCCGTTCTTCCTTTCGCTCGAGACGACGCCCGATACGGACCGCAAGAGAGCGCTCGGACGTGGTCACACTGCTTTCAGACACAGTCCGGAACCGCTGAGGGGGGCGAGAAGCGCCTGTCGACGATGACGAACGAGTCGACGAGAGAACGCCCTGCGTCCGGAACGCTCCGCCGATAGCTCGGAAACAAGAGCGTCGCCAGCGCCTCGAGCGGGCCGTTCACCCGCGTCGAGCGCGCACTCGAGGGACTCGAGTCGATCCTCTCGGAATCGTGCACTCCGTTCGGCGGGGGCTCCCGTGGCGCCGAGACGCGGCATCAGATCGGTCGGAGCCCGACTGATCCGTTCGTCCTTCCCGTCGGCGGCACCGTCGATTCCGCTGCCCCGCTTCGACCGTTCTTCGAGGGTGACGCCTCGGAGTTGCGGGTCGACGAGCTGTCGCATCTGACTTGATCCGTCGGCTATCCGTCACGGTGGCTCGAGCGGTCCGGGAAGAGCCCGTAAACGAGTCGTAGCGGTCGCTGGTCGAGCGTAGCTTCGAAAGAGAAATCCGGAGAGCGGTTACTGGATCGAGTAGCCTGCCGCGATGGTCAGCAGGAAGACCATGAACACGGCGACCCCCATCATGTACGTGATCGCGCGGGGCTCCTCGATCAGGTGCTGGTAGTAGCCGGCGATCAGCAGGACCTTGATAACGGCCAGGATGATCGTCCCGCCGATTGCAGCCGCCTCCGGGAATATTTCGGGGAACTGAAAGAACACGAACTTTCCGGTACCCAACACCAGCAGTACGACGTAGATGAGGGTGTACGTACGAACGTCGGACATTGGTGAGCAATGTGTGTGTGGGACACTTATACCTTCCTCATGCGGCCGATGACGGCCCGAAACGGACGCAGTGATGCGATCACGTTCGTCGATCCGCCCGCGTCCGAGGGGGGTTGAACGCGACCGTGACCGTCCGATCCGGCGCCGCGAATCGCCACGAGAGCGACGAGACGCGTCGACAGGCCGACGACCCACCCATCGGAACGGCTACAGTGACAGGGCGGAGACGGGCTCGAGGGCCCGGTGAGAGTGTCGGGACGGCCGACGCTCCGCGGGGTGCCCCGCGGACGCCGGCCGTGAGGACGCGTTTCCGGTACGAGGAGTGCGAACCGAACGGAGCGACGTTCGGATGTGCATCGGCCCGTTCTACGAGCACCGTCGGCACCTCGAGCGACCGCCTGCGACCGGCGCTGCGTGGACTCGAACCGCGGGAGCGACCGCCGAATCGAAGCGATCGCCAGCCGCAGAGCTGGTACGGCATCGCGGCGTCTAAAAAACGAGTCGGGTTCGAGCCGGTTCGAGAGGTGTAGCGGAGAGCCGCTACATCAGGTAGAACAGCGGGAAGAGGATGACCCAGACGATGTCGACGAAGTGCCAGTAGAGCCCGAAGAACTCCACCGGACGGTGGTCCTCGAGGTAGGCGTCGATCGACCAGACGCGGTAGATCATGAAGATGGCGATCAGCAGCCCCAGGATCACGTGCAGCGCGTGTAACCCGGTCGTGACGAAGTAGATGGAGTGCTCGACGCTGGTCCACCAGTATTCGTCAATGTTGAATTTGTAGGCGTACTCGTAGGCCTTTACGCCCATAAACGTGAGCCCGAGCGCGAGGGTCGCACCGAGCGTCGCGAGCAGCCCCTGCTTGTTCTTGCGTTCGGCCATCACGAGTGCGAGGATGACCGTGAAGCTCGAGGTCAGCAGGACGTAGGTGTTCAGCAGGCCGGGCCAGGAGGCGAACGGAATCGTCTCCCAGTCGCCCCACCCGGTGTGGAGGCGCATGAAGATGAACGCGCCGATCGCAGCACCGAAGACGACGACGTCCGATGCGAGGAACACCCAGACGCCGAACTTCGTGTTACCGACGCCGCCGAACGGCCAGCGCTCGGCAATCTTCATCTCGGGGGCCTCGAACTGTTCGACGCCGAACTTGAACAGCGTGTACGCCATGATCGCCAGTCCGAGGGCCGTAATCACGGGGTACATGATGTTCGGCTCGGCTCCCGTTCCGGTGAGCCCGTCGGGTGCAGTGCCCGTTCCCTCGGCGAACTCGACCATGTACGGCGTCAGGCCAGTCAGACCCAGGAAGAACGTGAACACGCCGGCACCGATGCCGAGCGGCCAGATGCTGGCGTGGTCGGCGTGTTCCTCCTCGTGAGTCGCGTCGGCCTCGGCGACCGCTCCCTGACCGTGTGCCGCACCGCCGTCGGGGACGGCCTTCGAGTCCTCGACGAACTCGAGCGAGCCGCTGGCGTAGCTGGGACGACCGTCCCAGTTCTCGAGCGGTGGGGGCGAAGGGATCGCCCACTCCGCAGTGCGGGAGAACTCCCATGGGTTCTCGGGCGCTCGCGGTCCGGCGGCGAGGCTGTGTGCGAGCGTCGCGAAGACGAGCAGCACTCCTGTGCCGAGGACGAACGCGCCAACGGTCGCGACCTGGTGGTAGATTTCGACGCCCTCGGCGAAGTGGAAGACGCGTCGGGGCGTCTCCCAGGCGAGGAACATCGGGAAGTACAGCAGGTTGAAGCCGACGAAGTACACCGCGAAGCTGAGCTTACCCAGCGGCTCGGAGTACATCTTGCCGGTGATCTTCGGCCACCAGTAGTAGAGGCCGCCGATCAGCGCCGTCACGCCCGAGACCATCACGTAGTGGAAGTGCGCGACGACCCAGTAGGTGCCCCGGAACTCGTAGTCGAGTACGACGGCACCCAGGAACACCCCGGTAATCCCGCCCAGGATGAACAGGACGAGCGCGCCGAGGCTAAAGAGGAACGGCGTGGTAAACCGGACCCGTCCCTTGACCATCGTGTAGATCAGCGCGAAGACCATCAGGTCGAACGGTAACGAGATCCCGATGGTCGTCGCCATCATCAGCGTCTTGATCTCCAGGTTGATGGTCGTCAGGAACATGTGGTGCATCCAGACGAGGAACGACTGGACCGCGACGAGGACCATCGAGATGATGACCCACTTGCGGCCGACGAGTCGCCGTCCCGTGAACGTCTGGAACGTCTCGAACATGATCCCCAGCGCGGGGAAGAAGACGATGTACACCTCCGGATGGCCGAAGAACCAGAACAGGTGTGCCCAGAGCAGTCCCGACCCCTGATCGGTCGCGAAGTACTGGGTCAGGAACAGCCGGTCGATAGAGAGCAACAACAGCGCGGCCAGCAGCGCCGCGAAGGCAAACAGCATCATCCAGACGGTCAGCAGCCACGACCACGTGAAAAGCGGCATATTCCACAGGCCGAGTCCTTCCGCGCGCGAGCGGTGTATCGTCACGAGGAAGTTGACCGTCCCGATCGTGATCGAGAAGACGAACAGCATCAATCCGAGGATCGTCGCGTTGCCACCAGTCGTCGCCTCGAGTGCGGGCGTATACGTCGGCACGTTCAGCGGGGCGTACATCGTCCAGCCGCCGGCGAACGAGCCGCCCTGGAAGAACGAGATCCCGAACAGGATTCCAGAGAACAGGTAGAACCAGTAGCTCAGGGCGTTCAGGCGCGGGAACGCGAGGTCCTTCGCGCCGATCTGGAGCGGGACCAGGTAGTTCGCGAACCCGGACGCGATCGGCGAGAGGAACCAGAACACCATCAGCAAGCCGTGGGTCGAGACCGCCTGGTTGAACTGGTTGTTCGTCAGCAGTCCCGTACCGCCGCTCTCCCAGAGGTGGAGCCGGAACAGCAGCGCCATGATACCGCCCAGCACCAGAAAGAACAGGGCGGTCGCGATGTAGAGGATTCCGACGTCCTTGTGGTTGGTCGTGACGAGCCAGCGTTTGACCGACGTCATCGGCGGCAGATCACTCATCAGTCGTCACCCCCGTCGTCGGCATCGTCACCGTTTTCTTCCTCCTCATCGGCATCGTCGCCGTTCTCTTCGTCGTCACCGTTTTCTTCATCATCGGCGCCGTTTTCTTCATCGTCAGCGCCGTTTTCCTCGTCATCGGCGCCGTTCTCCTCATCGTCGCCGTTCTCATCCTCGTCCGGCGCTTCCTCTTCGAGGAACTCCTCGAACTCCTCTTCCTCGACGACGTCGACCGTACCGGTCATCTGGGTGTGACCGTCACCGCAGAGCTCGAAGCACTCGATCTCGTGAGTGTCGCCGGCCTCTTCGGCCATGAACCAGGTCTCGTCGGTCTCACCGGGGATCGCGTCGGCTTTCACGCGTAAGTCTGAGATGCCGAACGAGTGCCAGACGTCACCGCCGGTGACGGAGATCCACACCGGCGTGTCCTCCGGAACCGTCATCGTGTTCGTGCTCGTGGCACCGTTCTCGTACTCGAAGAACCACGCGAACCCGTCACCCACGACGTCGACCTCGATGGCGTCCTCCTGTGGGATGTCGTCGCCCGGATCCTCGACGTACAACAGCATTCCGTACGTCCAGATCACGAGCGAGATGACGATGATCGCGCTCAGACCGAACGATAGGAACAGTTTCTTTCCACCCTCTCCTCCTGTCGGTAATTCCCCGAGAGTCGGTGTCGCTTTGTCGGATGTCTTCGCGCTACCGTCGCGGTACTTGTACGCGTTGTACAAGGTGTAGGCGACGACGATAACGCCGACGAGCGTCCCGAGTCCGAGAAAGACCAGGAAAATTTGCTCGAAGACATCGACGCGCGTTTGCGCCTGCAGGGGAATCATAGCTGTGCTGAAGATTGTGTTCACCTCGTTTGAAGACCGCTTATATGTCGGTCGATGGTTGCCGCGGGCACTTATCTATTTGGAAACGCACCCGATGGATTCGCGTAGCTACACGCTGTCGGGCGAATATTTCTGCCCTCGACCGACTCGCTCGATCGTTTCCGTATCGATCCATCACGAGCCAGTTGGAGTGGGAGACCTTTTTTCTGTCGCTTGTGCCCTACACTCACGGTCAGGCGCCTGATAGAAGCGATCGAACGGACGAACGGGTTCGGGCGAGAGAGCTCAGTCTCGCCGCTCGCCCAGCACCCGCTCGCGGAGCGACCGCGAACTCCGCTGTTCCGCCAGCAGGACCGGGACGTCGAGATCGGTCGCGACGTCGAAGACGAGCGATCCGCGAACGAGCCGCGAGAGCACGCCGCGTCTGGTCGCCCCGAGGATCACCAGCGAGTGATCCGCGGCGGCACGCTCGAGCGCTTCCCCGACGTCTCCGGAGTCGTCGACGATGTGGGTGGCTTCCTCGAGCCCCCGTTCGGCGGCCCACTCCTCGAGGAAGGCCTCCCCTTCCTCGCGCTCGTCGGGATCGTCGACGACGTGTAGCAGACTGATCTCGCTGCCGTACTCCGCCTGAAGTGCGCGTGCGACGGCGGCGCTGACCTCCGAACCGCTCCCGCCCGCCGTCGGGACGAGGATCCGGTCGGCCGTCACTTCCTCGCCGTCGAGGATAACGAAGTCACACGGTAGATCGTGTGTGAGCTCGTCCAGTGGACGCTCCACGCGACCCTCGCCGACGGTCGATCGGCCCCAGCCCATAACGACGGTGTCGACGCCGTACGTGTTGGCAGCGTCGAACACCTCCTCGAAGGACCGGTGGGAGACGATCGTCTTCGTCTCGACGTCGGCGTCGAACGTCTCGGCCGACGCCTCTGCGTCGGCCAGCAGGCGCTCGGATTCGGCGCTGATCTGGTCGATCTGCTCGGCGCCCTTCTGTAGGGGCGTCTGGTCGGGCACCTGAACGATGTGGGTCGCCAGGACGGAGCCACCTTTCGCCTGCGCGATGGCGCTACCGAGCGTGATCAGCGCCTGCTCGGTGCGCGGGTTCGCGATGGCGACCATCACGCGGGGCCCCGATTCGGCGTCGCCGACCGGTTTCACCGCGGTCGCTGCGGACACCGCCGGCTCGGGCATCTCGTCGGAGCGATCGAGGATGTAAGTGGTGAGGATCCCCTCCCGATCGGTTTCGGTACGCGCGTAGAAGAAGTACCAGAGGACGGCGAAGACGACGAACAGACCTCCGATCGCGGTCGCCACGTTGTCCATGAAGTAGATGAGCGCGAGCGAGAGCACGAAGCCCGCGATCGGCGTGAACGGGTAGAACGGCACCTGGAAGTCGGGGTCGTACTCCGGAACGTCCGCCTCTCGGAACACGATCAGCGAGGCGTTGATCAGCGCGTAGACGACCAGGTGGAGGACGCTGGCGGCGCTCGAGAGGATCTCGACGGTCTCGCCGAGCGCGATGATGAAGACGATGATCATCAGTCCCGTCAGCGCGATCGATCGGTACGGCGTCGCGTAGTTGGGGTGGATCTCGTTGAGCCAGTCGGTGACGATCTTGTCTCGCCCCATCGCGAAGTTGATCCGGGCCGAGGCCAGAATCGAAGCGTTCGCGCTCGAGGCCGTCGCCAGCAGGGCCGCGAGCGTGATCGAGGTGACGCCGACGCCGAGAATCGGGATCTCGAATCCGACGACGGCGAACTGGTAGTCGAAGACGACCTCGGCGGCGTACGTCATCGGCGCGTCCTCGACCTGGTCGAGGAAGAACTCGCTGTGGGGGATCAGTCCCATCAGCAGACCGACGAGGATCGTGTAGATGACCATCACGATCGCGACGCTGCCGACGATCGCGATCGGGAGGTTTCGACCGGGATTTTTCAGTTCCTCCCCGATCGTCGCGATCTTCGCGTAGCCCAGGTAGGAAACGAACACGAGCGCGGCACCGGGAAGGATCGAGCCCGTTCCCTCGGGGGTCAGTCCGCCCTCGGCGGTGACCGTCGCCCAGTCGAACGAGAAGAAGCCGACGAGCGCGAAGATCGTCAGGATGCCGAGCAACAGCGTGACGATCACCGTCTGGATGCTACCGGTCTCCTTGGCGCCGATGTAGTTGATGCCGACGAAGACAGCGCCGGCGATGACCGCGCCGATCTGGATCTCGTTTAACGTGAACGGACCGAGCGCGATCGTCGGCAACAACGAAACGGTCCCGAGAACGGGAAGCGAGACGACGGTGCCGTCCAGCAGGTCCGCGAGGTAGCCGCCGAAGCCGATCGAGTAAAAGGCGCTGGCGAAGGCGAGCCCGATCCAGTCGCCCATTCCCGAGATCGATCCGAACAGCGGCCCGAGCGCGCGGTTGATGTAGTAGTAGGCGCCGCCGGCTTTCGGCATCGCCGTCCCGAGTTCGCTCACCGAGAGGGCGTTGATCAGCGCGATCAGTCCGCCGATGATAAACGAGAGGACGACGGCGGGGCCGGCCTCCTGGGCGGCGATCCCCGGCAGGACGAAGATTCCCGCGCCGATCATCGTCCCGATCCCGATCGTCAGCGCCGAAAGGAGTCCGAGGTCCTTGGCGAGTTCCTCGTCACTCATCGTTTCCCTCCGGAGGCTCGAACTGCGCGACGATCACTGGTTCGGAGGATCGTCGTCGACCGATAGCTTCTCCCGGTCGACATCGTTTCTGTCGCCGCATTCAGGTCACCTCGATCGGCTGTCGATCCCGCCCGCGGTTCGGTCTACGGAGAGACGAGTACCTAGACGTACCGAACGAGAGATGCATACCGGTGTGAAGCTACCTGAGTAATATAAATGGGCCGAAATCCGGTCGAGCGGACGGAAGCCCCGACCAAAGTTACCTGGGGGTGCGACTGACGGCCCCGTCTCGAGAGAGTCGGCGGTGCGGCCTCCGTTCGGCCCACGACAATTGAGACGGATTGCTGTACCGATGTACCACGCAACTGCCGCCCGGTCGCGGTTGCGCCGGAACTGACGTACAGTAAACCGTATTACAGCATCTCGAGGACCCGATTGAGGACCGTCGCGTCGACGAAAAGGACGACGTGATCGCCGGGTTCGACGACGGTCGTCCCCCGCGGCGTGATCAGGTCGCCCCCTCGAGAGATCGCACCGATCACGACGCCGTCGGGAAACTCGGCGGCAACCTCGGCGATCGGTCGGTTCGTGAGGATGCTATCCTCGCCGACCTCGATCTCGATGACCTCCGCGCGGTCGTGTTCGACCATCGCGATCTTCTCGGTGTGATCCGCGTGCGTGAATCGAATAATCTCCTCGGCGGTCTCCTCGCGGGGGTTGATCGCGACGTCGATACCGACCTGTTCGAAGAGTTCGGCGTACTGGAGGTTCTCGATCACCGCGATCGTCCGATCGACCCCGAGGCGTTTGGCCAGCAGCGAGGCCAGGAGGTTCTTCTCGTCGCCGTCCAGCGCCGCCACGACGAGATCGGCCTCGTCGATGTGTTCTCTGACGAGGAACTCGGTGTCGGTGGCGTCGCTTTCCATCACTATCGTGTTCGGCAGCGCCTCCGCGACCTCCCGGGCGCGGTCGTGGTCTTGCTCGATCAGGCGCGGTTCGTAGCCGTGGTCCTCGAACTCGCGGGCGGTCTGGAAGCCGATCTCGCTGGCGCCGATGATGACGATCTCCCGGTTCTCGCTGTGGTCCGGCGTCGTGATATCCGAAGCGAACCCCTTTACCGAGTCGGGACTCCCGATGACGACGACCCGATCGCCGGAGCGGATGATCGACTCCCCGCTCGCGACGATCATCTCGCCGTTCCGGAAGATCGCGGCGAAGGTCATCGAGTCGTAACAGTCCGCCTCCTGAATGGAGAGGTCGGCGACGGGGCTGTCTTCGCCGATCTCGAACTCCGCCATGCGGACGAGCCCGCCGGCGAACATGTTGACGTCCTGGGCCGCCGGCAGCCCGGAGATCCGGAAGATCGTCTGGGCCGCGAGCAGGTCCGTACAGACCATGAAGTCGACCCCGAACGCGCCCTGGGTCCCCTGCCAGGTTTCCAGCAGCGTCCGCCGTCGGACGCGGGCGATGGTGAACGCGTCGCTTTCGGTCTTGGCCGCCCCGCAGATCACGACGTTGGACTCGTCGTTGTCCGTCGAGGCGATCACGAGATCGGCCTCGTCGATACCGGCCTCCCGGAGCGTCGCGATCTCGGTTCCGTTCCCCTCGATCGCGAGGACGTCCATCGAGTAGGTGAGCTCCTCGACGATCTCCTCGTCCCGGTCGACGACGACGACCTCGTGTGACTCCTGGAGGTTCGTGGCGATCGACTGGCCGACCTCGCCGGCGCCGACGATGATCACGCGCACGGGGACCACCTGCTGGTCGCGCGCTGGAGGTCGCGGTTCTCGAGCCGAGACGACGATCGACAGTGCGGAGGTCTGGCAGACGTCATGCGTAACAGTGGACGGGACCGCCGCTCTGAAGCGACCGATGGCCGGATCCGGAGACCGAATCGATCCGATCCCGTGTGTACTGTACCCTCTCGTTTCGGCTGCGATAAATCCAGCGACTGGACGAATCGAACGGCTTTCGACCGGTCTCGCCGATCCGGATTCGGCGACAGGTTCTATACTCGATAGCTCCTCTCTCCTCGTATGCCAGAGGAAGTGCTGTTCAAGTTCGAACGGTCGATGGAGCGCGACGAGATCGCCGACTACCTCCGATCGGTCGCCGACTCGATCGACGGCGGGGGCGACCTCTCCCTCGAGGCCGGCGACGAGTCGGTCACGATGTCACCCCCGTCGCGGCCGACTTTCGAGGTCAAGGCCGAACGCGAGACCTCGAGTTCCGGCGGGCCGGCCGAACTCAGCGTCGAGTTCGAACTCGAGTGGGACGAGGGAAGCGAGGGCGGCGACGGTTCGGGCGGCGACCTCCGAATCGAGTAATCATACGGATTGCTGTAACGATTTACCGGCGCAACCGCCGCACGGGTCGCGGTTGCGCCGGTAATGACTTACAGTAAACCGTATCAGAGGTCGACGATCCAGACGCGAAACCCCTCGGGGAGCCCGTAGACGCGGGCGAAGACGGCGTCGACGAACTGTCCGATCCGGTTCGGGTCGGCCTTCGCGCTGATCCGAACGTTGACGCCCTCGGCCTCCTTCGAGCGGTGGATCTCGTCGATCTTGAAGACGGGAAACTCCGAGAGCAGACCCTTGAGCGACTCGAGTTCCTCGTCGGTGCAATCGAGGTTGATCGTCCCGTCGGCGAACTGGATCCACGGCGTCCCCAGCTCGGGGTCGACCGCTTGGGCGGCCGAGAGGGAGTCCGCGTCGACCTCGAACGTGACGAACCCGTCCCCTCGCTCGCGGTGTGCCTGGATACCGTCGGCGTACAGCTTTCGTCGCTCGGCCGGCTCGTGGGCGTCGAATCGCGTCATACCCGTACCGACGTGCCCGATTCTTTAAGCCTTTATGTGACGGTGCTGAACGGGGGAACATGGCACAGCCACACATCCTGATCCTGGGCGCGCCCGGGGCGGGAAAAGGGACACAGAGCGCAAACATCGCGGAGGAGTTCGACGTCGAACACGTCACGACCGGCGATGCGCTCCGCGCGAACAAGGAGATGGACATCTCCGACATGGACACGGAGTACGACACGCCCGCGGAGTACATGGACCAGGGCGAACTCGTCCCCGACGAGGTCGTCAACGCTATCGTCGACGAGGCGCTCTCCCAGGCCGACGGCTACGTGCTCGACGGCTACCCGCGGAACTTAGAGCAGGCCGAGGAGCTCGCGGAGATGACCGACCTCGATGTCGTGCTCTACCTCGACGTCGACGAGGACGAACTCGTCCACCGACTCACGGGCCGTCGGATGGACCCCGAGACCGGTGACATCTACCACGTCGAGTACAACCCGCCGGAGGACCCCGAGGTCGAGGGCCGTCTCGAGCAACGCGAGGACGACACCGAGGAAACCGTCACGGAACGGCTGCGAGTCTACCGGGAGAACACGGAACCGGTCGTCGAACACTACGAGGAGGAGGGCGTTCTCGAGCGCATCGACGGCAACCAGGCGCCCGACGAGGTCTGGGCGGACGTGAAGGCGACGATCGAGGACACCGCCTGAGCCGGACCGAACGCGGCTCGAGTCCGATCGTGGCTCGGGCGCGCGAAGAAAAACACTTGTATATCGGACGTACCCTAGCCTCTGGCAGATGACGCGTACAGCCGAGAAGATCAACGCCCTCGTCCGCGAGGATTCCTCGATGACGGAGGCCCTCGAGGCGATCCGCGAGGAGGCCGACAGAAACGGCGGCGAGGTCCAGTGGGGAGACGTCAACGACGACCTGACCAGCGGACAGTGGGGTCGACTGATCGAGAAGGGGGTGCTGGTCGACGGCAACGAGGGGTTCGAGATCGCCGACCGCGAGGCCTACGACGAGGCCCTCGACGGCGATGGCGACGTCGGCGACGGGGTGCCCGACGTCGACATCGACGAGGAGGCCGCGAGCTGGTCCCAGTGGGACAAGATGGCCGGCGTCGGCTCGATCCTGCTGATGATCGGCTACTGGCTCGACTCCGTCCGAAGTACGGTCGGCAGCACGATCGACGTCGTGTTTGGGCCGCTGGACGCGGCGCTTCCGTTCTACGCGGTGATCCTCTCGGTCGCGTTGCTGACGGGGCTGTACTCGACGCTCCTGCAGGCGAACCTGATGAACCCCGAACGGATCGGGAAGTACCAGGAACGGATGAAGGCGATGCAGGAAAAACAGAAGGACGTCCGCGAACGCAAGCAGGAAGCCGAGGAACGGGACGCGAGCGAGGCCGAGATCGAGCGCCTGGAAAACGAGATGGAGGCGGTCCGCGAGGAACAGATGGAGGCGATGGCCGACAATCTCGGGATGTTCAAAGAGCAGTTCCGGCCGATGGTCTGGATCATGCTGTTTACCATTCCGCTGTTCCTCTGGATGTACTGGAAGATCGGCGGCGGTTACATCACGGAGGCCGACCGAATGATGATCATGCCGCTCGTCGGCGAAGTCGCGCTGGACGAGGGGTTGCTCGGACCGATGTGGGCATGGATCGTCTGGTACTTCCTCTGTTCGATGGGCTTCACCCAGCTGCTTCGTAAGGCCTTGAACATCGACATGACGCCCTCGAGCGCCTGACGATCGGGGTAGCCGTCGGCGCGACCGAGTTCGAGGCGTCGACCGATTCAAAACCCATTTTACCCGTCCCGTCGCAGTTCGAATATGTTACTCACCGTCTCCGGCCCGCCGGGAAGCGGGAAGAGTACGACCGCGGAACTTCTCGCCGACGCCTTCGATCTCGACCACGTCAGCGGCGGCGACATCTTCCGCGAACTGGCCGACGAGCGGGGGTATACGCCCCTCGAGTTCAACAAGTTGGCCGAGGAGAACGACGAGATCGACCGCGACCTCGACCGTCGGCTCCGGGAGATCGCCACCGAGGAGGACGATCTGGTCCTCGAGTCGCGACTGGCGGGCTGGCTCGCTGGCGACCACGCGGACTTCCGATTCTGGCTCGACGCGCCGGCGTCGGTCCGGGGCGAGCGAATCGCCGAACGCGAGGAGAAGGACCCACAGCGTGCGACCGAGGAAACCAAGGCCAGGGAGGCCAGCGAGGCCCAGCGCTACGAGGAGTACTACGGGATCGACATCCGGGATCTGACGATCTACGATCTCTCGGTGAACACGGCCCGCTGGGAGCCCGACGCCGTCCTCGACATGCTCGTTACCGCCGTCGGCGAGTACGAGGCCGACGGCGACGAGGGGAAAGCACCCGTCACGGTCGACTACGAGTTCTGATGACGCTTCGTGGCCCACCCGAGGAGCGCTCGCCCGTCGAACTGCTGCAGTTTGGCGTCGTCAACCTCGACAAACCGCCCGGCCCCTCCTCCCACCAGGTCAGCGGCTGGCTCCGGGACGAGGTCGCCGATACCCTCTCCGAGCGGAACGCCGAACCGATCGATCAGGCGGCCCACGCCGGCACCCTCGATCCGAAGGTGACCGGCTGCCTTCCGGTGATGCTCGGCGACGCGACGCGGCTCGCCCAGACGTTCCTCGAGGGCGAGAAGGAGTACGTCGCCGTCCTCGAGTGTCACGGCTCGGTGCCGGGAGACGCCGAGTCGATCGTCGGCGAGTTCGAGGGGCCGATCTACCAGAAACCGCCCCGGAAGAGCGCCGTCTCGCGTCGGCTCCGGGTGCGAGAGATCTACGACCTCGAGGTTCTCGAGACCGAGGACCGACGACTGCTCCTGCGGATCGGCTGCGAGAGCGGGACCTACGTCCGCAAACTCTGTCACGATCTGGGGCTGGCACTCGGCACCGGTGCCCACATGGGACACCTCCGCCGAACCGCGACGACGCCGTTCGACGACTCGACGCTGCACACCGCCCAGGCGTTCTACGACGCGCTCGCGTTCTGGCTCGAGGACGACGATCCCGAACCGCTGTACGAGGTCGTCGAGCCCGCCGAGCGGATCCTCGAGCACATCCCGCGAGTAGTGATCGCCGACAGCGCCGCTCGGCAGGTGCAGACGGGAGCCCCGGTCTACGCGCCCGGCGTGCTCGAGGCCGACGATACCGACCGGGGATCGTTGGTGGCCTGTTTCACGCCCGATGGCGCCGCCGTCTGTCTCGGAACGCTGGTCGGGGATCCCGGCGCCGAGTCGGGAACCGTCGTCGACCTCGAGCGGGTGCTGGTCTGATACGGATTTCTGTAACGATTTACCGGCGCAACCGCGACCCGTGCGGCGGTTGCGCCGGTAATGACTTACAGTAAACCGTATGACTCGCGGGCCCACGCTCGAGTCGAAACGACACCCTTAAACGGCAGACGGCCATCGGTCAAGGTACGGGACCGTGGGGTAGTGGTATCCTCTGCGGATGGGGTCCGTAGGACCCGAGTTCAATTCTCGGCGGTCCCACTGTTTTCGGAGAAAACGTGGGAATACGAGGACGAGCATAGCGAGTCCTCGGCAGTCCCACTTTTCGCGACGCAACGAACGAGGGAGCGGAGCGACCGGAGTAACGTGAAGAGAAGAAAGCGGGACCAGGGAACAGCTCCGCTGGACCGTATTCCGATTTATTACGTTATGTGTGGTTTGAAAACGAGCAGCGTTTTGACCGTCGAGCGTCGAGAGTCGGCCAATGTCACGCGGGATCGGCGAGTTCGATCCGATTCAGGAGACGATTCCCGAATGGATGGCCGTCGTCGTCGCCCTGCTCACCCAGTTCGGCGACATCTGGTTTCTGGCGCTCGTTCTCGCGGCGTTTTACTGGATCGGCTCGCCGAAACGGGACGACATCGCGACCGTCGCGGGCGTCTGGCTCGCCGGAATGGGGCTGTACAAGGGACTGAAGGAAATCTTCGGGTTTCCCAGACCGGACGAACCGCTGCTCGAGCCGGAGCTGCTCCCGATCGTGGTCCAGCAGCTGTACGAGGCGACGGCCTTCGCGACCGGCTACGGGTTCCCGAGCGGGCACGCGGTCAACACGACGATCGTCTATCTCGGACTGGCCCACGTTCTGACCGTGAGCACGCGCCGACGCCGGTTCGCGGTCGCGGCCGCGCTGATCGCGATCGTCAGCTTCTCCCGGGTCGCACTGGGGGTTCACTACCTGGTCGACGTCGTCGTCGGCGTCGGGGTCGGGCTCGCCCTGCTGGCGGCCGTCAAGGCGATCTTGGACCGACAGCTCGCCGATCGGGCGACGATCACGTTCGCCGTCGCGATCGGATTCGGCGGGTTCTTCGTCGTTACGAGCGAGGCGGCCGTCGAGGCGGTCCTGATCCTCGCGGCCTCGCTCGGCGCGTTCGCCGGCTGGCAGTTGATCGTCCTCGGACGCCGTCTCGTGACCGTCGAGTTGCCCTCGCAAGCGGTCCGACCGATCGCGATCAGGGGCGGGCTCGCCGCGCTCGCGCTCGCGCCGCTGGTCGGCGCGCTCGAGTACTTCCCGATACTGTCGGTGTACGCCGCCGCCGGCGTCGCCGGTCTCGGAACCGCTGCGGTCGTGACGGTGCCGATCTTGCGTCACTCCGAGCGCGCCCGTCGGGTCGGCGTCGCGCTCGCGTTCTGGCTCAAAGCGGCGGGAGCCGGCGTTCGATACCTGCTCTCGCCGCGCACCTGGCGGCGCGGATTCGGCTTCCTCCGGGACTACGCGAGCCGGCTGCGAAACGAGGATCGAAACCGATAGCGGGTTCGACAAGGGAGGACTACCGTGACGAAAATCGGGACAATTCCGATAAACGATCGGTAACTCGAGCGGACGATCCCCTCGTTCAATACGGCCCGCTCGAGTAGCAGGTTCCGCCGGGAGCAGTTCCGGTGACACACCACCTGCCACCGACCACCACCACGGCCCGGCGTTTCGACGATGACGATCGAAAACCGAGAGAAGCGAGCCGCCGTCTGCGAGAACTGCAACGCGGTCTGTGCCGTGTGGCGCCGTCCCGACGGCGAGATCGTCCCGATCAGCTCGACGAGCGGCTGTGACTGCGAGGAGCGATCGCTGCGTGTCGTCGATACCCTGGGAACGCCGGACGAGGACTATAGTAGCCACTGAAAGTCAGTGCGCACCCGATCGCACGACGGCTATGAGATCGGTGTGCAAACAGTTTCAGTTGTTACTATCGTCGCCCGGCCTGTCGCCGAGAAATCGGAACTCGGTTCCGTCACACCTCGGACACGCGTCCTGTCGCTTCGGAATCGGGTCGGAATCGCTCTCCGCCAGGAGGACGAACCTGCAGTTGTCACACTCGACGAACTCGCGCACTGTCGGACGGTTATGTTTCGACGGTTGAGTACTCTTTACCCCGTTGTGTAGGTGTGGTCTCCGGCGCGAACGGGACGGGGCGACGCTCGCTCGAAGGTCACAGACGGCGGAGCGCTCCGTACTGCAGTCGGGAGTACCCGGTTCGGAGGTCGCGTCTTTCGGCCCGGACACGCGTCGACGGCGACCGCTGATCGGCGGCTTTATCGGCGTTCGTTGCCCAGAATCGGCTATGACCGTCGTTCTCGCCGGTATCGGGGCCGACAGCACGAACCTCGGGGCGCTCGGGCCGCTGTACGACGACGGGCGTTTCGAGTACGTACCGATCCCGGAGAAGACAAGAGAGACCGCGGAGACGGAAACGCTCGGCTCCTGGACGCTTCGCGGAGACGACGGCACTGCGGCCGACCTGACGACCCGAATCGAGCCCCAGCCGGTCCGGGGCGGTCGCGAGCCCGTCTCCGGCGACGACCTCGAGTCCTGGCCGCTACACCGCGATCCGAACTTCGAGGCGCTGACCTACGGCGAGCACCGCACCAGCGGCTACGTCTCCCGGCTTCGAGCGCTCGAGCCCGGCGACGTCGTCGGCTTCTACGCCGGACTCCGGCGACCCGGCGGTGACCGTGCGCATCGCTACCTGATCGGTTACTTCACCGTCGATTCGGTCGCGGTCGTCACTCCCGAGATGCCCGACGAGGAGCGGCGAGCGATCCTCGAGGCCCACCCCGAGAACGCTCACGCCAAGCGCGCACGGGAGGACGGGCTCTACCTCGAGAAGCCGGTCGTGATCGTCGACGGCCGGGAGCCGGGCGGGCTGTTCGACCGGGATCCGATACGATTGAGCGACTACTACGTCAGGGAAGGCAACGTACAGGCCCAGTACTACCTGCGCGAGGGGATCGAATCCGCGTGGAACGTTCGGGAAGGCGGCGCGAACATGATGTTCAAACCCGCCTACCGGTGTGCGCTCTCCGGCGAGCGCTTCCGGGAGCTGGTTGGGCTTCCCGGGGAGCGGTCGACCGCGAACGCCAGCCTCGAGACCGAGTGAGACCGCAAAAACCGATCGGTTTCATGTATCGATAGCTCGAACGATCCTGGCAGTGACCGACGACACGCCCTCCCGCCACGACCGCGTTCGACGCCACCGAACCCCCGGGGTCGCCAACTCGCTCGCTCACTGGACCCGGGCGCGCAGTCCGCTTCGGGTCGCGATCAACTACGTCGTCGTCTGGCTCGTCCGGATCTCGCCGAGCCTGCGGCTCAAGCGCTGGCTCCTGCGGCGGATCGGCGCCACCGTCGGCACCGGCGTCTCCTGGGGGCTCGAGGCTACCCCCGACGTGTTCTGGCCGGACCTGATCACCGTCGAGGATCACGCGATCGTCGGCTACGACGCGACGCTGCTGTGTCACGAGTTTCTGCAGGAGGAGTACCGAACCGGCGAGGTCGTCGTCGGCGAGCGGGCGATGATCGGCGCGGGGGCGATCGTGCTGCCGGGCGTCGAGATCGGCGCGGGCGCGAGCGTCGCCGCGAACTCGCTGGTTACTCGGGACGTCGAACCGGGAGCGACCGTCGCGGGCGTGCCGGCTCGACCGATGGACGGGGAATCGCTCGAGAAAGAGTAACGGAGACGTCTACAGCGAGGACCAGGCCTTTCGGGCGCGGTTCGCCGAGGAGACGTCGGCGATCCAGCGGGCCGCGATCGCTTTCTTCAGGTTCTTCGCGGGGATGCCGCCGAAGGTGTCGACGGGGAGGCCGAACCCGAACACCGGCTTGACGCCGTGAGCGACGGCCTCGTCGCCGACGGAGACGACCGTCCCCTTATCCTTGTGCTCCCAGGTCTTCAGCGGGCGGTTCTGGATGGCGCGGGTGATGTTCTCGGCGGCGACGTCCGCGGCCTGCCAGGCGGCCTGTGCGGTCGGCGGCGCGGGCTGGTCGCCCTGGTCGACGATCGCCGAATCACCGATCGCGAAGACACGCTCGTTCGAGGTCTGGAAGTTCGCACCGGCGTTGACCCGGTTGTGCTCCTTCTCGAGGTCGGCCGTCTCGAGGGCGTCCCGACCCGTGATCCCGCCGGTCCAGACGAGCACGTCGTGGGAAAGCGGTTCGCCCTCGTCGAAGTGGATGACGTCGTCGTCGGCTTCCGTGATCGGGTCGTCGGTGTGGATCTGGACGCCGGCGTCCTGGAGCAGGTCCCGAAGCGCCTGCTGGATCTCCGGATCGTTGCCGGGGAAGATCTCGTCGAGCGCCTCGACGAGGTGGATCTCGAGGGGTGCGCGGTGGTTGTCGCGGAACTCCGCGATCTCGCCCGCGGTCTGGATCCCCGAGAGGCCGGCGCCGCCGATGACGACCTGGGCGGGGTCGCCGCGGGTCGCGTCGCGGCTGGCCTGGACGACCGCCTCGTGGATCTCGAGGGCGTCGTCGAGGCTCTTGAGCGTCAGCGAGTGGTCCTCGAGGCCGGGGATGCCGTAGTAGGCGGTCTGGCTCCCGAGCGCGACGAGAACGTAGTCGTAGTCGACGTCCTCGCCGTCGGCGAGTTCGACGACCCGTTCGTCGGTGTCGAGGCCGGTGACCTCGTCCCGAACGAACCGGGTCGAGGGCGCCGCGATCTCCTCGACGGGAATCGTGATATCGTCCTGAACGTCCGGGTCGCGGATCACCCGGTGGGACTCGTGGAGGACGAGGTGGTAGTCGACGTCGGCGATCCAGGTCAGCCGCGCGTTGTCCTCGAGCTCCGATTGAAGCGTTTTGACCGCACCGGCCCCGGCGTAGCCGGCGCCGAGTACGACGACGTTCTCGGTCATACGTGCCACTCTGAAACACTCCGATACAAAGGTGTTGAAACGGAAACGCCCGCGGGAGATATTCACACGCTCGGAACGGGGCCGAGCGGGCGCGGCTCAGAGGATCCGCTTGCCGAACGCGCTCGCCGTGAGATCGGCCGCGAGCGTCGCCGTCTCGTTTCGCTCGTCGAGGATCGGGTTCACCTCGACGACGTCCATCGAGCGGAGGACGTCCTCGCGGTCGTCGCGGGCCGAGACCCGCTCGAGGGCCGAGTGAGCCTCCCGGTAGGTGACGCCGCCTCGAACCGGCGTCCCGACGCCGGGAGCCGCCTTCGGATCGAGCCAGTCGAGGTCGAGGCTGACGTGGATCCCGTTGGTCCCGTCGGTCGCGACGTCGAGGGCGTCCTCGACGACGGCAGTCATTCCGCGCTTGTCGATGTCGGCCATCGTGAACGCGGTCATCTCGCTGTCCCGTACCCACTCGCGTTCGCGCTCGTCGATGCTTCGGAGGCCGACGTAGGCAACCGACTCCTCGCGGAGGTTCGGAGCGCTAGCCCACTCCATCTCCTCGAACGCGCCCCGGCCGAGCGCCGCGGCGAGTGGCATCCCGTGGACGTTCCCGCTGGGCGAGGACTCGGGTGTGTTGAGGTCGGCGTGGGCATCGAACCAGACCGCGCCCAGCTCCCCGTCTCGGGAGGCGCCCGTCATCGAGCCGATCGCGACCGAGTGATCGCCCCCCAACACTAGCGGGAACTCCCCGTCGGCCAGCGTCTCCGCGACCTGATCGGACAGCCGCGAGCAGACGTCGCCGACCTCCCGGAGGAACTTCGCGTTGCCCTCGCGGGGCTGGTCGGCGTCCGGATCCCGCTCCTCGGCCCGCGGAATGTGCAGGTCGCCGGCGTCGACCGGTTCGACTCCCGCTCCCTCGAGTTCGTCGGCCAGGCCTGCGTACCTGATCGCCGACGGTCCCATGTCGACGCCGCGGCGGTTCGCCCCGTAGTCCATCGGTGCACCGATGATTCGAACTGTCTGTCCCATACCATCCCTTTCGGGGGCAGCGTTTTGTTCGTGCCGGTTTATCGGGAATATCGAGGGCGATAGCTTTAGGGTTAGACGGCTCGAAAACCGATCGAAATGATGCTGAGCGACGTGATGGAAGACTACCTCAAGGCGATCTATCAGCTTCAGCAAGGGACCGACGACCGGATCAAGACGTCGGCGATCGCCGAGGAGCTGGACGTTACGTCGCCGACCGTCACCAGCATGCTCGAGAAACTCGAGGAGCGCGGCCTCGTCGACCGCGAGAAGTACCGCGGCGTCACGCTCACCGACGAGGGTGAGACGGTCGCGCTCGAGGTCGTCCGCCACCACCGGCTGCTCGAGTCCTACCTCACCGAGCATCTGGACTACGACTGGGCGGAGGTCCACGAGGAGGCCGACCGACTTGAACACCACATCAGCGAGGACTTCGAGGCCCGCGTCGCGGCCGCGCTCGACGAGCCGACGGTCGATCCCCACGGCTCGCCGATCCCGAGCGCGGACCTCGAGCCGCCCGAGCGCCGGGAGGGCGAATCCATCGCCGGATTCGAGGAGGGCGACGTCGTCGTCGTCGAGGAGGTCGCCGACCGCGATCCGGAGATCCTCTCGTACCTGGCCGACCACGGTATCGAACCGGGCGTCGAACTCGAGATCCTCGAGGTCGCACCCTTCGGCATGGTGACGGCCCGCCCGAGCACGCACGACGAGTCAGTATCGATCCCCGAGACGGTCGCTCACCACGTCCGCGTCGCTCGGCCGGTCGAGGCCGAACGCTGACCGAACCGGTACCGAACGTCGCTGCAGCATCGCATTCGATTAGTCTCAGTCGAAAGGTGAGTGAGAAAGATATATGATTAGACGCGTCTAAAGAAGTCGTAATGAATCAGCGAAGCAGTCTCTTCGAGGTGGGGTCGGATGGATAACGAGTTGCCCATACACGAACGAGTTCCGCACTGGGTTCTCGCTGTCGCTCCGCTCGGCGTTCTGGCGTTCGTCATCGGCCTCCTGGTCGTCACCTCCCCGTTTGGCGATATCGAGTCGATGGCGGGAGCCGGCACCGCCGATATCCTCTGGATGCTCACGATCATCGGCTTCCTGGCCGGGGTCGTCCCGGTCGCGATCGGAATGCTCTGGTTCCCGTTTATCCGCGCGCTGGACTACCGACTCATCCACGGGTTTCTCGCCCTTTCGGCCGGCGTGCTCGCCTTTATCGCCTTCGAGATGGTCGGGGAGGTCCTCGATTACGGCGCCGAACTCGAGAGCACGTCGCTCGCGGCGGCCGCCGCGATCGGGGGCGTGGCCGCGACGTTCGGGATCATGTACGCGCTCAGCAAGTGGCGCCAGCGAACGGCGGCGACGGGCGCCGAAAAGAGCGGGCTCCACGTCGCGTACCTGGTCGCGGTCGCGCTCGGCCTCCACAGCATCGGCGAGGGGTTGGCCATCGGGACGGCGTTCGTCCTCGGTCAGGGCGAACTCGTCATGCTCCTGGTGATCGGGTTCGTCATGCACAACATCATGGAGGGACCGACCGTCGTCGCCGCTGTCGCCCGTGACAGGACGAGTCCGCCGCTCCACCACTTCGCGATCATGGGCGTGCTGGCCGGCGGTCCG